>JADLDX010000288.1 GCA_020846515.1 Pirellulaceae bacterium | reverse complement strand
GTCCAACCGGCCAGCAATGCCAACGAGATAAGATTGCCAGACAGGCCCACGATTACCACCAGCACGATCACTTGCCACAGCGTGCGTAAGTGACGCTGGCCACGCATGCGCGACATGCTCCACGGCATGACCAGCAGGGCTATGGCCGCCGTAGCAATTTCGCCAATCGACCAGTTCCAGCGGCGCACCGACAAGATGTTCAAAAACTTGCCCGAAGATTCGCCGGCAGCGTTGGATGAATCGCTCGCTGACTCTTTTAAGTGCCGCTGCGCGGCCAGCCGCAATGATTCAGCGACAGCCATCGAGGTCATCGTCGCGCCGGAAACGCCCTCGATACCTTCGGCATCCAAGTCAATGCGGCTGAGTTCCTCCCAAGTGCGACCGACGAACTTCGACCAAAACGAGGCTTCCATGCGTGTGTAGCGAACGTAAGGTTCATTGTCGTAGCTGCGCCGCATGCGAATCTTGGTGATCCTGTTTTCATTATCAAAGGCCACCAAGAGTTCCGTGGGGCCTTGATAGCCAATCGTATCGTCGACCAGTGGACCGGTGCGCAGCAAGTAGCCGATCGTGGCTTGCGACAGATCGCTCACGCGATAGAGTCCGGTCCGCGACGGATCGGGCTGCAGACTGGTCGCCAGCGGATAAATCGTCTGGGCTTCATCGAGCGTCGGTTCCTCGGGGAAGCGGAGGTTCAAACGTTTGCCACTCAATCTCAGATTGATGGCTTCCGCGATCGCCAGGCTGGTCAACGTCGCGCCGCTGACTCCGTCCACGTGCGGGGCTGAGTTGTCGCCGATTTGCCGCCCTTGAAACTGTTGCCAAAACGATGACGACTGGCGGACTCGCTCCACATGGTCCAGCGTATCACTGCTACCGAGTAGCTCCGCGCTGGTAACGCTGCCGGTGTTATCTAGTAATAAGAGGACATTGTTCGGTCCAGCATAACCTACGATGTTGTCAGCCATGGGCGAAGTTAACCCGACCAACGCCAGTGCCTGCCCCGATTGGTCAGTCACTTCCCAAAGGGTGGGTTGGGCCTGTGTTTCGGTCACGGCCGCGGCCTTAGGCAAAAGACGCTGGATCGTGACCAGGTCGGGAGCGGAGAGACTACTGTGGGATCGGTGACGACCGGCCAACTGATGCAAGCCGACCAACAGGGCGATCAAAACCGATAGGCGAATGGCATGCATCAAATCCGAGGCCCTTTCGAGCTGGATGCCCAAGTTCGTTCCCAAGTTCGTTCCCTGCGCAGCATTTCATCGCCTAAAAATCGATAGAATCGTGCCAGTCTAAGTAACAGCTGTTGCGGACTATAAACGATCACGAAGTTCCTCTAGTTGAAGGACCACTGTGTATGGCGGAAGCGCCATTAATTCCAGCGTTATGGCAGTTGCCCGACGAGTTTCGGCGGCGTCTGGGTAGCAAGGCTGGCCGGCAACGGCTGATGCAATCCGAGGGTCACGTGCTGTTAGTGTTGCATGAAGTACCCCATGCCGATGACGTCACACGTCGAGGCATATTGTACTGGCGCGATGCGGGCGGTGAATGGCGTGCCAGTAACGGCGCACCGAGTAAAGTGGCCTTGGAGCAACATCTGGATCGCTACACCCGCCGGTTAGAAGAATATGATCAACTGGAGCAAGCAGCTCAAACGGCCAACCAATACTCCCAGTTGCTCGAGGGCCTGGCACCGATCGTGCGGTCGCTGCGTAACTTGCTGGAAGTGCTGGAAGAGGCTCGCAAGGCAGTCGTCGAAGACCGCGGCTTAATTGATCATCGCGACCGGGCCTATGAACTGTCGCGCTGGGCGGACTTGCAGTACGACGACGCCAAAAACTCCATGGACGTCGCCGTCGTCCGCCGTGCGGAAGAGCAAGCCTCGGCCAGCCATCGCATGCTGGTCTCAGCCCACCGCTTGAACATCCTAGCCGCCCTCTTCTTCCCATTTGCGACTCTAGGAGCCATCTTCGGCACCACGTTGACCGACAACTGGCGATGGTCGCACTCCTGGCAACCATTCGCCCTGTTTCTTGTGGGCGGTTTTGTCTGCGGTGGACTTCTGGCCGCGTTTATCTCTCGCGAACCGAAATGAGGCAGCGGCGTTGGCCTTGCGGGCCTTAGCCGCCTTGATACCCACCGATTCAGGCGGTTTTGGCACGCCGACGGTTCTGACTGCGCAGGCTCTGGGCAGCGCGTCCTACGGCGCGCTCGACCGCCTGCAGTTTCTTGGCCACCGCGGGACGGGAATCAAATCGATAGAGCGAGTTCCGATACTTCAAAAAGTACATGAAGGTTTCGGCGAAGTCTTCACAAGCACAAGTCGACGCGTAGTCCGATATGAAGTCACACTTAAAGTGCTGCTCTCGCACCCGACGACGACCATTCTCATTGCGGCATCTAGCCACCGCGTTCTGAAATCGACGATTGGCCAATATCTGCCGCGACCACGCAGTCAGTGGCTTAGGATTGCAATTGGTATACGGTGCACCGAACGTCCGCACGAACCAATCGTTGCGAAAGAATTTGGGGTCCGTGTAATACCACGCATGTCCAAACTCATGACGAATGGTATCGACGAGGGTCGAACCCGGTACGCGCGGAGCCTGCGGCATATCGCTCGGCAGATAGATGACGCCCGGACGAAAGCCCAAACGTCCCCAGTTACCAATCGACTCGAATACATAACCCGCTTCACCTCGACTTGGGTACCGCGATACGCACAACTCGATATGGTCGAGATAAACGCCATCAGCTAATAAACCAACTTCAGCAAGTTCGCGACGAACTTGATTGTATGCACGATCTACATCCACCATGGGGATCACCAGTGAAAGCCAGTGCTGGTCAATGAAAATCAGCCGGTATGCAGCGTGCTCTACCGACCGCGGCTTTCCCTGCCCACCACCAAGTCTGACTTCGCGAAGCGCCCCAGGCAACTGTTATTTTTCAAATGAACTGGCGAGGGTCCGCACCATCCCTTTTGGGTGGATTGCTCCTGGATATCACTGCCAGGCAGCCTTGCTGCCACAATGTCGATTAAGGCTCCATTAGGCCACGACTTTTGGTGGTTTGAGGCAGGCTGGTCAGCGCATTTCTACCCATTTTGGCCAAAAACCAACTGGGGTAGTGCCCTCTGTACACTGCCCTACCGGGGTGTTTGCCCACAGCCGAAATTGGTTAAAAATTTCTCTGCGTCAGAAGCCTCAAAATCGGCTCGAAGTGGACAACTGGTGAAACGAGTTGTCGCAGCCCTGAGCTTGATTTCGGGCTAGCATTTGGTATGAGTCAGCCTGCAACGTGGCTATTCAAAGAACTCAACCACCGCAGTATCGAGATCGTAGTAGCCACCAATGATCTTCAATTCTCCAGCCTTCACCATGTCGCGCAGCAGCGGACTGCGACGGGTGATTAGTTTCACATTGTGCTTGACGTTGTTCTTGGCCACATGGTCGACATACGCTGGGTTGGTCGACAACTTCTTACCGCGAAACGTTTGCGCGCTACGACGCACGATGGGGCGGAGCTTGGACAACATCGCAGTGATGTTGCCCAGTTTGACGTTGTCGATAGCCGCTTTGACCGCGCCGCAGTACTCATGGCCCAGCACCACGATCAACTTGGCACCAGCCACATGACAGGCGAACTCCATACTTCCCAGTAGATCTTCGTTAACGAAGTTGCCGGCCACACGTCCGACAAACAAATCGCCGATCCCTTTATCGAACACATCCTCGACTGGCACACGACTGTCCAGGCACGAAAGCACCATGGCCTTGGGATACTGGCCAGCGGCGGCCATTCGCACCTGTGCCGTATGATCACGGGCTGTTATGTCGTTGTTGACGAATCGCGAGTTGCCTTCTTTAAGGCTCTGCAATACCTCATCTGGCGTCAAACGCGCCTGTTCAGCAGCGGTCAAAACAGTGGAGACGAGGGCTTTGCGTGGCATAGAGTGCGTAACCTTTCTGTGGTGCTATGCCGGTGAGCAAATAACTCAGGCACATACTCGGAGTAAGACTAAAACCAGGAACTAAAACCAGGGACTAAAACCTTTGGATGGAACGGCCAACAGAGTTGGTAAACGCATGACCGGTCCGTGGGGCACCAAGCCTTGGGCCCCAGGTTAAACGCAAGACCGTTTAAATTTAAGCGGAGCAGCGCAAGCTGCCCGGTGTTTCTCCGAGAAAAGCCAGACGGAACCGGACGGCTCGCGCCGATTCCGCTTTAAGTAGATGGAAAATTCAACGGTATTGAGGTTAAACGATTTACCTTTGGAAGCGAACGGCGGAGGCGTAAATCAGCAGCGCGACATCACGGCTGTAAAAATGGGGCAGCCAACAACTGACGTTCAGCTGTTCGCGTCGGACTTCCACCAACGAATCGATAGCCCGATCAACTTGGCGATACGGGTAGTGTGTGGCTGCAAAAAAACGGCCGATGAGACTGCGCCACCAGCCGAGGTAATGTTTGTTCAACAACCGACGCAAATAGTGGGCCATCCAGACGCTGACCGTGCGATGTTGCCAACGAAACCAGAAGAGGGCTGCCACTATGCTGCCGATGACGAAGGTAATTCGGAAGAGCCAGTCTTCATAGGCGGCAGCCACCTGCTCGGTGATGATGGCGACCAGCACCGGTAAAAAGATGACCAAGACCAGGCAAATACCCAGGGGAATGCCGCGGCATAGCAAATTGTAAACTTGGATTGGGGTCACTGGAAAATTGTTGTCAATCTGCCTCAACATCAACATGGTCGCTTCGACTGTGCGCTGGAACTGGCCAACCGGTTCCTGGGTTTCCAGTCGATCTTCGACTTCATCCCCAATCCAGACCCAGGGCACGAGCAATTGCATGTTTTCGTCGGGAGCCAGGCCAAACTCTTTGAATAACTGCTCCGGATGCTGGGCGATGTAGACTTGTGTCTTCACAATTTCATAATCGCCCAGACCATCGGTGTCCAAGCAATAGCGTTTGAGCGCATGATCGATCATCTGAGCGATGGGACCTTTGGCCAGGAAACTCTCGCGCGCTTCGATGTACGCCAGCAATCGTGTGTTTAGCTCCAGTTCATACTCAAGATTGTTATTGAGATATTGATGATGGTCATTCAAGTAACTGAGCAACCGCTGAGACTCTTCGATGGGTGCCAACCAGAGTGCGCGGCGGGTGAGATGGCACATCAGTACGACGCGCGACCGCACTTGATGATCGACAATGTTGGCCTCGCAAGCGGTCAGCGTACGCTGGAACTCATGCCATGGAACCTGTAACGATAAGCGATCGAACAATTTCTCCGTCATGAAGTAGAAACTGTCGTTGGTGATCGTGCGTGAGACGTCCTCCAGGACAGCGGCCAGTTCGTGGTCGGGAATGTGCCCCTCTTGAAAGTAGGCGAGCAGCAACTGAGTCAGCGCGGGATGGCCTGGAAATCGTTTTAATCCAGCCAAGATCCATTGCAGAAACAGCATCTCCTCCGGCCCGGCCACGCTGTCGGACAACAAGGCGAGCACATAATAGTCGTAAGGATCCTGCGGACGCTGTTTGAGCTCCCGATACAAATCGTCCAGCGATTCGGTCGCCACGCGTTCGGCTAATGTCTTGGCCGGCGGTACCGGCCGGCCTGTGTCTGGCGAACCGGTATCCGGCTCCGGGCTGCGCCCTGTCTGCTGCTTGCGATCCCCAGACTCTCGCACTGAATCCCGTGCGGACTCATTTCCAGACTCCTGTGCCGACTCATGGCCCTTGTCTGGCTTGTGCTCTTGAGCAGGTCCTTGCCCATATCCCTGAGCAGAGTCATGAGCTGTGTCCTGTGCAGAGTCTTGACCGGTAACTTCACTAGTGCCTTGACCAGGGTCACTACCGGAGTCTTGAAAAGCGGGTCCTGATCGACTTTCCTGTCCCCATTGATATTTGCTCAGTCCACCGGGCAAGCGGGGCGGTGGCTGTCCGTAACGCAGTTGACCATCGAGTTGTTCAAAGGCGGCGCGCAGTTTTTGAAATTCTTGCGGGAACTGGTCGGGCTTGAAGCGGCGCAGCAGGGTGTTGTAAGCCCGCTTGAGTTCCTTTCGATCAAACTCTTCGGGTAAACCGAAAAAGCCGACAGGATCCTCTGGCAGGCGGTGCCATGGCGGTTGACTATCATCGCTCATTCAAATGCACTCCCCCTGCCTGGTCATGACGTCGAATTTTGACTGCTTTCAATCCTGAATCGGAGATTTCGACGTGTTTAATGCGATGGCCAAACATCTTATCGCATCACGGCCGCACAGCCGCGGATCAGCAGAACCACCAAAAAGAAAAAGACCCAGGCCTGCATGCCAAAAATCTTCCCGTCGTCTTTGGTGCCGACACGGCGACTGAGTTTGTTCGTCTTCAGAATGTCATCGAACCATTCATGTTCCAGAGCATAGATATCGGGGAACTCTTGCTTGACTAACAAGGCGACCGCTTTGTACTCACGGTTCTTTTCGCCGCTCAGGAGGGAACGCATCACCGATTCTTTCATACCGGCCACATCCCGCGGCGGCATGGTTAGCGATTGTTTGATGCAATGAAACAGGCCCAGATTATCGCCCAACCGCTGGGCCAGCCGGGGGAACTGACTACGCAGCCCAGCGGCTTGTTGCAGTCGTTCTACAACCGTGGCCAGTTCTGGAAAGGGTTTGACATTGATGGCCGCCAATTGAGCCTGCAATTGCTCAAGGGGCAAAGTCCAGAATTGCTGTCGCAGGCTGTCGACGACCGTGCGGGCACTGACCACCGCTTGCCGACTCTGCAGACTGCGCGAATCGATTTTATCAGGGCCATCCAGGCCCAGTTCAGCATTGCGCAGGGCGACGATGCGCGCAGCGGCTGCTCGCGGATCCAATTTTAACTGGTGCAAGAGATAGTCAGGTCTGGGCACGTCTATCCATCCAATTCGGGATTAGCTCACCACCATCGCCACCGTTCACTCTGCGCCGGAGTCAGATTCGAACTCATAGCCGAGTTGAGAAAGGACAATCAACAGTCCTTCGCGAGCACGCAGAAAGAACTCGCGATCGCCGCTGGACATGGCGGCTTCCCAGACATCGATGGCCGACTCGAGTTGCTCGCGATGCATCGGACTGACTTCGCCGACCAGTCGTTCGCAGTATCGGAGCAAGCGTTGATTCTCCAATTCGTCGCGCGGATAGAACTTGACCGCCTGCATCCGTTTAACTGCCTCAGCAACTTCATCTTCCGACAGACTGCTTTGCGGCTGCGTCAACACTGTGCTGTATTTCTTGCCTGTGGCTGGCACAAACGCTTCGACTTCCAGAATTCCATTGGTATCGTATGTGAAACGCACCACAAATTCAGTGCCCGGTGGTCCGGGTGGCAAGCCATCTACGGACAACTCGCCCAACGCCAGGTTGTCTTTGACCTTACGGCTTTCGCCCTGATATACCTTCAGCTTGACGGTGTACTGATTGGGTTCGATCGTGCAGAAGACACTTTCGCGCGAGACCGGAATGGTTGTATTGCGATGAATAATGGGTTCGAAATAACCGCTGTTGCGTTGCGATCCGAACAGTTTGGCCACTTCGACGCCCAGCGTGTGGGGGCATACATCAGTCATGACCATATCGTCAACGGCGCGATCTTGGCTGAGCAAAGCCGCCTGAACCGCAGCTCCCAGCGCGACAACTTCGTCCGGATTAAATGTCATCAGCGGCTGGGCACCCAGTTTAGCCGCAATAAAGTCGTGCATGCAGTTCAGGCGCGTGGCGCCACCCACACAGATGATCTCAGCCACCGTCTCGGGCGCTCGCTCTCCGTCGCGCAGCGCTTTGTAGACGGGGCCAAGCAGTCGTTCCAGCAGCGGTGTCATGAGCATTGCGAATTGCTCGCGCGAGACGGGCACGCGTTTGGCTTGATCAGTGATCATGCCCTGTTCATCAGGAACGGGAACTTCGACCAGGTCTTGATGAGCCAACCGTTGTTTAGCCAGTTCACAGACGTCGCGTAGCCGAGCCACGCGTAAGGGTTGACGCATCTCGCACGATTCCAGATGCAAGCCTTCGCCCTGCAAGATGTTGGACACCAGGCGATCGGTAAAGTCTTCGCCGCCCAGCATGCTTTCGCCCGAAGTGGCCACGATCTCCAAGGTACCTTCAAAGATTTCCATTAGGGTTACGTCGAAGGTTCCGCCCCCCAAATCGACCACCAGCAGATGCTTCTCCGCCTGACGATCATGAAAGCCGTAGGTCAGCGCGGCGGCCGTGGGTTCATTGATGATCCGACGCACTCGAAATCCAGCCAGTTCACCAGCCAGCTTGGTCGCGCGGCGCTGATGATCGTTGAAGTAAGCGGGCACGGTGATCACCGCTTCCTCGACCGTCACGCCCAAATCAGCTTCAGCATCGTGCTTGAGCGATTTCAGTACCAGGCTCGAGAGCTGTGGCGCTGTGAATTGCTGGTCACCTAACGACAGTTTTTCCGATGTGCCCATGTAACGTTTGAATCGCGACCCACAGCGTTGCGGCTGGGTAACTCGCAATTCCTTGGCCGCCTGCCCCACTAACACTTGACCGTCGGGCAACACTCCCACCACAGATGGCGTCAGCACATTTCCATGCGCGTTCTTGATCAAGCGTGGTTTGCCGTCCTCAAACACAGCGCACAGTGAATTGGTGGTTCCCAAATCGATGCCAACGATAGGTGACATAAGGTCAGTAATGGCCTTTGATGGTGGTGGTGATTCAGTCCAACATGGACAGAACGTTTGCGGTTTTCGTGTCGGAAACTAAAGTCTAGGGTTGACGGCGCCACCATGCAATGAGATCGCTTTCCGGTACCTGGCGGCCCACCTGTCGCAGCATATTGACCAACTGCGCCCGGTGATGCGTGCCATGCGTACAGAGCTGCACCAGCACCTCGACGACGCGCACTTTCAGCTCCACTTCACCGAACTGGGTCGTGAGGATCGTTTGCGCAGCGGCATCATCCAGCCCGGCGACCTGTTCGCGCCGAGCCACGGTCAACTCGTCCAGTCGACTGCGCAGTTGTTGGAGGTCCATCATACCTGCCGGCTTCCACTGCTCCAGACGGTTTTCAAAAATGGCCGCCCAACGGCTCTCCACATCGACCAGATGGGTTAGAGTTCGGCGAATCGAACCGTGTCCGAGTCCAAAGTCGCGATCCAAGGTGGCCGCGTCAGCATCGCCCAGCAGGTCCAAGATCTGCGAGTTGGCCCAGTGGCCGTACTCGACATACCGCGACATCAGTTGGCCATCCCAGCGCACATTCCAACCAGATGCCGTGGCCACCCGCAGTCCCATCTCGTTTAGCTTGGTGACGCTCTCGGTAGGTTGTTCCAGCGTAGGCCGCGCCAGCTTATAGAGCAGATAGTCGATGCCGACCGGTACCGTGCGATCGAACTGCTTCAAGTACGCCAACGCTTGAGCACGATGGTAGGTGCTATGGTTGGCTACGTGCAGCAACAACACATCCAGCGGATTGCTGTAGGCATTGCCGCGACTATCTTTGTAGTTGACCACGCGTTGCCAGCGTGTTGCCTTCTCGGCTTTGATCATTTGCAGCCTGGCTTGCGAGATTTGCTTGAGCTGAGCTTCAATGTAGTCAACGGACATACCGAGCGCATCGGTGGGAAAAGGCCGCCAGGGTACAACCTGCCAGCGCTCCAGCCAAATCTGTTCGGCAGTTAAAATATGGAACAGCGTATTGCGCAACGTGCCAAAGCCCAACTCGCGTTTTTGATCTTGCTGTGCATGGCTGAGCCCCTGGCACATTTCGAACACACGCGAATTGGCCCAATCGTTGTAGCGATACAAGTCCTCGATCTGGGTGATCGTTTCATGCATAGGTGAATCCGAAAAAGGGGTCAGGTCTATTTTTTAGTTGCTACTGAGTGAAGATGGCTTGAAATTCTGAGCGATAGGCTGCGTGGTTCGTGGGAAACACATGTTGTCGCGTGGCATCCATCGCGCTGCCGTCTTGAAAGCGTCGCTTGGGGAAGATCGGCATGT
>JADLDX010000287.1 GCA_020846515.1 Pirellulaceae bacterium | reverse complement strand
GATAAGCCTGGTCCCGACATTGACGTCGCGTAGTTCAACCACCTCATGGTGACTCGTATAGTCGCTGTGCGCGAGAAACGGTTTCCCAGTCCAATGCATGACGCACAAACAGCGGCGCAGGTCCGATCGCATCGTACATGATCGTGTCCGGGCCGCTGTGGTAGATCAACCCTAGCAGGTGACCCAACTCGTGCAGTGTCACCGTCTCCACATCGTAACAGCCGGCGATTTCGGTGCCCCACAATAGGTCGGCATTAAAGTGTAGCGGCAGCGGTGGACCACCAAACAAACTAGTCTCGCCGGGGTAATCGGCATGCGCATGCACCTGGGCGCTCAGCAGCTCTTCGGGGTCGCTGCTGGCGAAATGCCATTGGATCAAGATGTCCGCCGCCAACTCGCTCGCTGATGTTCGATCAATGGAAAGTTGATCGATCTGGTCTACCAAGACGAGGTGAACGCTCAGCCCGACGCGATTCCATGTCTCAATGGCTCGATACACAGCAGCTTGAGCTTCGTCCAGCGTGATCGGACTAAACAGCTCCACGGCTGAACAGTTGCCGAACGCTAGCCGGACCACTGGCTGCTGCCAAGGCGTTTCGCGTCGCCGGCGCACACTAGGTCGCGACCGAGGTCGTGGTGGAACCAATAATGCTTCCATAGGGCAACGTACGACAGGCGTTTGTGCATCACGCTTCATCATGGAACCTGTTGGCCAGCGCTAAGGACTCCCTTACCGCTATTCACTTCCGTAAACGGTACGGTGATCGGCACCGAGCCTGAATCCTGGATGGTGACATTGGCTTCTTCCTTGCCACCCTTGACGGTCCATGAGCGCGAGAAGTTGCGGGTCATTGGGACCTGGGGCATGGCGTCACTGGAAACTTGTTCGCTGGGAGGCAGGACCGCCGCCATGTCGCACAACGGCTTGAACGTCATCACGCCTGAGTCAAACGTCAAACCATACAGCAGCCCGTCGTCACAGGCGGCTGTACATGAACCACACACATCAATTGGGCAAGCTTGATAGGGCATGAACCCGACATAGCGAAAACCAAACAGTTGTTTCTTGCCATGCCGGTTCTTGCCAATGACTGCTTCGTAGTAACCCAGCGGTACGTTCCGGGCCGGAACTTGAATTACAGGCCGCGCCTGGCTCTGCCCTGATCCGCTGGTCGGACTGGATACGACCGCCTTGAGCAGGTCTCCGGTGGCCTTGATCGTTTCATCGGTTTGAGAATCGAGCTTTTGATTGATCGATACCAGATTCCAACCATCCTGAAGTCCAACGTTAACGTCGGCAAATCCCAAGCCCGAGCGAACGTTGATCGAATACTCTTCCGAGAAATCTGGTAAGTAATCGAGCGTTATGGAAACATTATCAGCCGAGGCGTTGGTGTCTTTGGCAAGCGCCGAGATGAGTAGATAGGGCTTGGGTCGGTAGTAACGTATACCCTCATCGTCAGCCGTCGGGTGTTGCCGCACGATGATGCGCGGTGTACACCCGCTTATTGCCAGGCAAACCATGCCAAGCACGCTCAGTAGCGGCAGAAACCTCTTTAAAATGCTGGCACGTTTGGCCAGCACTTGGCGGAGATTCCATGCGGTAGCGGCAGACGAAGACACACCAAGCCAAGCTGGAGGGGACATGCTCGGGCTCCGGGTCAAGGGCGTTTGACAACCAATGCCTACCAATTTGATATCGGCAATCTCACCCCAGTCGATACAGTGTTTATGAGGATTACCTCTGCTGCTGCTGCTGCTGCGCAGCAGGGAACTAACCCTCCCGCTGCGTAGCAGCGGGAGGGTCGCCCCGCGGCAGCGTGGGCGGGGAGGGCCTGCCGTGCTAACCAGGCATGAATCACTTCGCTGCGAACTCGTCTGTGCGGCGCACGTGGCCCCCGAAAAAACACGCTGAAGGCGTGTTTTTCGAACCTTCCTGGCGCTGCGCTTGAGAGGGTTAGTTATATTGACGATGATGTCCATGCCGGTCCCCCGGCAAACATTCGGCTAAAAAATCCAAGGCGAAACGGTATGCAGCCCTACTATAGTTTTGATCGTCGCAACTTTTTGCGAGTTGGTGCCGCAGGCGTTATGGGCTTGACGGTGCCTACAATCTCCGCCCGCGCGGCCTCTGGTAGCTCAGACTTGCCTGGTACGGGTCGAGCCAAATCCGTGCTGCTGGTATTGCTCAGCGGTGGTCCCAGTCAACTGGACATGCTCGATCCCAAACCGGAAGCGCCGGCTGAGGTTCGAGGCGAATTCACGACCATTGGCACGACCATATCGGGTATACGCGTTTGCGAGCACTTGCCGAAACTGGCCCAACAGACCGATCGTTGGTCGATTATTCGAACATTGGCTCATCGGGAACACAATCACTTGTTGGCAACTCACGTGGCCCTGACCGGTCGCCCGACGCCCTTGCCGCGAGGTGGTAGTGACTTGGATCGCGTCGAGACACGCGACGACTTCCCGAACTTCGCCTCGGCGCTGGATTATGTACGGCCGCTGAACAATGGCATTCCGACCGGAGTGTCTCTGCCGAATTACTTTATTGAAGGGCCGCTGACCTGGCCGGGGCAACACGCGGGCTTTTTGGGTGCCAAGCATGATCCGTGGCAGATCAAGAAAGATCCCAACGAAGCCAATTTTCAAATGGACGCGCTCAGCCTGCCTGCGGAAATGACGATGCCGCGCGTGCAATCGCGCCGCGCTCTGCTGGAGCAACTGAATCTCGGCACATCCGCCCTGCCCGGCAGCCCGTCAGCGCACGCATTCCGCGAGCAACAGGCGATTGCGTTTAACCTATTGACCAGCGGTAAGATTACGCAAGCTTTTGAGATACAGCGCGAGAGCGACGCTGTCCGCGAGCGATATGGCCGCAACAAATTTGGCCAGTCACTGCTGCTGGCGCGACGCTTGATTGAAGCCGGTGTGCCTATCGTGCAAGCCGCGATGGGCATCGTGCAGACCTGGGACACGCACGTCGACAATTGGGGACGGCTGAAGAATACTCTCTTGCCCCAACTCGATACGGGGCTGGCAGCCCTCATGGACGATCTGTCGGCCAGCGGATTGCTCGATTCCACGCTGGTCATTGTCATGGGCGAGTTCGGACGCACCCCCAAGGTCTCGACCTTGCCAGGCCAAACGATACCCGGCCGGGATCACTGGGCGCATGCGTATTCGGCACTGTTCTCCGGCGCCGGCGTGCGGGGAGGTCAAGTCATAGGTCAAACCGACGCCATCGCGGCCTATCCTAAGACTTCACCTTGGTCGCCGGCTGACATCTGTACGACAGTGTTCAACGCGCTCGGCGTGCCGCCGGACGTAACGATTATGGATCCGCTCCAACGCCCGCATCATCTGCTCAACGGCAACGTCATTTCGCCGTTGTACACCGGCCGCGAAGCCTAGCGTTCATCGGCACTCACTTCGTCGATGGGCCAGTGATCGGCCGATTCATTTTATTTGTCGACTTGGTCTGCTCTGGCGTTATGACGCAGGGCCTTGCCGGCCAAAGCGCCGGTCGGGGTGCCTTCGAAGATGGCTCCTTGGCCGGCTACATAAACGTAACGCATGCCGGTGGAATACCGGAAAGGTTGATCGTACGTCGCTTGATCCAGCACTTGTTTGGGATCAAAAACACACAGGTCAGCGATCATGCCTGGCTTGATAAAGCCGCGATCGGTTAAGCCGATGATTTCTGCGGGCAGACCACTGGAGCTGCGCACAGCCTGCGCCAGATCGATCACATTTTCAGCCAGCGCATAATATCCCAGTTTGCGAGTGAAGGTTCCGTAACTGCGCGGATGCGGTTGATCGGAGCTGGGGATCTTGGAACTGCCATCGCTGGCTGTGGCGACCCAAGGCAAACGCATGGCTAACCGGCCCTCATCTTCGCTCCTCCCCAAGTTGACTACCTTGGCACCGCCTTCGGCTTCAATCTCCAGCACAATATCGACCGCTGGTCGCTTCTCCAGGGCCGCTATCTCTTCAATGCTCTTGCCGACCCAATCGCGTCTGGGTTGATACGCAGCGATTTGAATGCGCGATTTGCTGGCCAGTTGTTGAGCGACCGCCTTGGCGATGCGTTCTCGATCCGCGGGCGTGGCCAGTCGCGCTTCCAGGTCCTTATGCCCGCCTTCGCGACTCCAACTGGGCAGCAGCGTAGCATCCAGGCTAGTTGATGAAGCGATATACGGATATTGATCGGCAGTGACAACCTGACCGTTCTGGCGAGCCGCTTCAATCATCTCGGCCGCCACATGCAGACGCCCCCAGTTGTTGGGGCCCGAGGACTTGAAGTGCGATACATGCACCGGCAGCTTACTCTCACGACCAATGCGCAGAGCTTCTTGGATGGCGTCGACCAGGCCATCGCCTTCGTTGCGAATATGGCTGGCGTAAATACCTTGATGTTTGGCGACCACGCTGGCGATGGCGATCAATTCGTCTGTCTTGGAGTAGGTACCTGGCACATAGATCAAGCCAGTGGACATGCCCCAAGCGCCATCCTGCATGGCTTGCTCGGCCAGTTGACACATCTTGGCCAGTTCTTCCTCCGTCGGCTCGCGGGCTACCTTGCCCATGACTTGCGAACGCAAGTCGCCGTGCGGCAGCAAGTGCATCACATGCGTGCCAGCGCCTTGTTTATCGATAGTGGATAGATAGTCGCCGACATCCACCGGCCCAGCACCACAGTTGCCTGTTACGATCGTCGTACAGCCTTGTGTCAGATAATTTACGCAAGCCCGAGTGGCCGCGGCGACGATCGGTTGATCACTGTGATTGTGCAGATCAATAAAGCCGGGTGCGATCACCAGACCTGTGCAATCAATCGTTTGCAGTCCGCTCCACTGACTTAACTGGCCAATCGCGACAATCTTATTCTTGACCACCGCTACGTCGCCCGTGTGCCCAGGTTGCCCTGTGCCATCCAGGATCAATCCCCCGCGGAGGATTAGGTCCACGCTCTTGTCGGTCGCGGCATCGTCCAGCTTGTCTTGGGAATTTTTTTCCTGGGCGTTGGCGCACATGGAAGCGCTAGCCAGCCAACCCGCCGGCTGCAGGTCAGGCAGAGAGCCTGATAGCAGAGCCAGCATCAGGCAAAGGGATGCCAAGGGGTGACCGGTCCGCAGAGGGCTACAAAACTGCATGGTGGTCCTCGAAGCTCTTAAGTCGTCGTGTCGATCGTGCCGAAAGTGATGAAGTGATGCACTGCTTAGCATAACGGAGAGCAAAGCCATGGTTGGCAATCGCGTGTTTGGTCATTCGCTAATTTTGTGTATGGCGGCGGCCCTGCTCTTTGCGCCTTGGGGCACTCTCTATCCTGCGAACCATCCTACAGAGGCAAACGCAGATACTACTTCAGCCGTGCCATCAGGCATGCGAGCTGTCGCGTCGGGACTATCCTCCGGCATTCGGTTGGACAAGACGCAACCAAATCAACAGTCTAACCAACGTGGCGTGCTGGTACACGGGTTGCAAGGTCACATAGCTATCGGAAAAGTTCGCATTGACTACTGGATGATCGTCTTG
The DNA here is from genome assembly GCA_020846515.1 of Pirellulaceae bacterium. Classification (GTDB taxonomy): domain Bacteria; phylum Planctomycetota; class Planctomycetia; order Pirellulales; family Pirellulaceae; genus Aureliella. The sequence continues at coordinate 175 of JADLDX010000287.1, read as the reverse complement.
CTCTTGGCCATGGGCAGCGTGGTCGCCAGTCTCAATCTGCTCAGTTGGACGCGGCTGTCCAGCCTAGTCACTTTCGCGCTGTTCGGCATGGCAGCGGCTTGTTCTTTGGTCGCCATTATCCACTTTACCTATCACGGAGAGGTGGGCACTGGTTCAGTGCTAGCTATGACCTGTG
>JADLDX010000286.1 GCA_020846515.1 Pirellulaceae bacterium | reverse complement strand
CTGCGCGGCAGGTTTGATCTGGATACGGCAGAGGGTGGGCCAGCCGCTTTAGAAATGATTCGCGACCGCGGGCCCTACGCAGTTGTGGTCAGCGATATGCGTATGCCCGAAGTAGATGGATTGCACGTGCTCAGCACGGTGCGACGCCAGCATCCGGACACGATGCGCGTAATGTTGACGGGTAACGTTGATCAAAAAACGGCCATCGATGCCGTTAATGAAGGGGCCATCTTTCGTTTCCTAAACAAACCATGCCCAGCCGAAGTGCTGGGTGACACGATCGAAGCGGCCGTCCGGCAACATCATGTTCAATCTGCTGAACGCACTTTGCTGACGCGTACCTTGACAGGCACCATTGGTCTAGTGACCGAGGTGCTCTCAGTGGTAAACCCGACCGCGTATGGCCGTTCCAGTCGCTTGCGACAACTCGCCCATCAGCTTTGCAGTCGATTGAAGGTCGAAGATGCCTGGCAGATTGAGGTGGCTGCCATGCTCAGTCAGGTGGGCTGTGTAGCTGTTCCAGAAAACTTGTTGGCGAAACAACTCTCCGGCACCGCGCTTTCGGCCGCCGAACAACAGACCCTGCAATCGCAAGCGACCCTGGGCAGCAAACTGGTTGCGAAAATTCCAAGGTTGGAAATCGTAGCCCGCATGATCGCGTCCACCTCAGCCATGGTGAACTCGTTGCGCGAGGTGTCTCCTAACCTTGAAGAACTGGACGATCCGGACCGTGTACGAGTACTGGAAGGAGCGAAGATCATCGCGCTGCTGACCCAGTTCGACATGTCTTGTCAACGTGTGTCGATGAGCGAGGCGATTGAAGAATTACACAGCACTTCTTTGTTTGATCGCGAATTGATCGAAGCGCTATCCGATGTCGTGCTGGGCGACAAATGTCAATTGGTTGTACACGTCAAGGATTTGCAAGAGGGTATGGTTTTGGAAGAGCATGTCTTGACGCAAAGTGGTGATATCTTGATAGCGAAGGGGCATGAATTAACCCAATCGCTTATCCAGCGTATTCGAACCTTCGAGCACAATGCAGCCGGTGTACGACAACCGTTCCGAGTCAATTGTCGTGATCGGCAATAAAGCAGCCTGCATTGCCTTCCTTTAGTTCTGGCGGCTAGTTCTCGCTGCGTTTGGTCAGTTCGTCGCGAAGGCGCGCGGCCAGTTCGTATTGTTCTGTGGCCACTGCTTCAGCCAGGCGTTCGCGTAACGACTTGCCTATTGCATACTCGTCACACAGAGAATCTCGCAATTGAATCAAGCGTTGGACTAGTTCATCGCTCTCAAACTGATCCTCCCAGCCCATATCCGCGAAGTTCTCGCGGATCAGGTCCAACCCTTCGTTGACATGTTGGACAGCCTGATCAGCCGACTCCTCTTCAATTGCAGCCAAGGCTGCGGCTTGAGTTCGGTGGAAAACCACAAACGCGCGATGCTGTTCGTGTCGTAATGTCCACTGCTCGTCGGGTGAATGATCGCGACAGAAGTCCATCAAGGCCAACGTGTGGTCAGCGTCTTGAACGGCGCGCTGGAAATGTTGCAATCGCAGCCAAGCGACACGGCGCTGATAGAACTGCACAAACTCGCGATCAATTTCGACACAGGTGTCTTCATCCAGTTCAAAGTCTGGATTCTGTTGCTCTGCATCCAGTAACAAGTCGAGCATCGTCTGAAAACCCTCTGGCTTGGTGCCATCGGGGCGCCCTAAGGTTTCCATTTGAAGAATGCCCAGGTCCAATCGCAGTTGAATACAATCGCGACCATCGCAACCCTTTACCAATCGGACGCATACGCATTCCGGGTCGAAGGGCCACTGCTGCAGTAAATAATCGAGGTGTTTACCAGGATTCATCGAAAAGCCCCCGCGGTTTTGAAGCGACTAAACCCAAGTATAGCAACTCGACTCGGCGAGTGAAGGTTTAGCCGCAATTCAAATTCAGGTCGGCTTAGAAAGATGATCCCACCCAACTTGTCGTGCCGACTGCGAAAGCGTTTTCGACCAAGCAGACTTTAGCTGACCCAATAGACCGCTTCATCCAGCGATTCACGCCGGGGTAGAACGCCGAAAACAATCATGATGCCCAAACTGGCGGTGTGGATTAACCAAAAAGCGTCGTTGTTGCTCATCGTTCGCCAAGTCAACACACCAATAAGGATCATCACCAGGAAATAGAGCGTATCGACAACTGGACGCAAGGCGGACGAGCGATACGCATTGATGCCCACTATCGCCCATATAGCCAGGGCCGGAACGAGCAACGTAGTCCAATGGACAAAAACCTGCATAACTTGCTCCACTTTCGATTCCTTTCGAAAGAGCTGGTCCGATTCGATCTGAAGTCTGGGTCTGGGTGGCCTCTGCATCTTGCATGAGCCAGGGCTAAGAAATATCAGGAGCGGCCCGCGGTGGCAAGCGGCAAAATCTTGAGTTGATTTCAAAAGAAAAATGGAATTGTTTTGACGTTTGACTACGACACAAAACTCGCTCGGCCTGAAATTCCAGTTTGAACCCCAGTTGTGTGGCAAAAAATCGCACATGTGACCAGCAGGTCTCTAGCGTCCGCCTAGCAGGTTTGCTAGTTTGCTGGAATGGTTAGTGTCAGTAGTACCTTTTGTGGAGAATGGGAACATGCAAAGTAAGAAGTTTTCTCTGGCCGTTTTGAGCCTATTCGTTTTGGGCACCAGTTTGGTGTTCGCCGCCGACAAGCCGAAGTTGGAAGGCATCAAGTGCGTTATGGCGCCATCCAAAGCCATTGACGAGAGCAAGTCCGCCGATTGGAAAAAGGGCAAAGTCTATTTTTGCTGCGGTAACTGCCTGAAGGCATTTTCGGAAGACAAAGAGCACAAGAACGCTGCCAAGGCGAACGCTCAATTAGTGGCTACCAAGCAGTACAAGCAAACTGCTTGCCCAATCAGCGGTGCGAAACTCAATGACGAAACAGCCATTGAAGTTAGCGGTGCTAAGGTTGCGTTCTGCTGCACCAATTGCAAAGGTAAAGCTGAAGGAGCCAAGGGCGCCGAGCAAGTAGAAATGGTCTTCGGCGAAAAGGCCTTCGAAAAAGGCAAGTTCGAGCTGGTTAAGACTGAAAAGTAATCAAAAGTAGTCGCTGACTACACGCAAACTCACTACACTCAAAATGGTATCTGGCGCAACGAACGTCGCGTTGGATGCAATCATTTTCCAAAGCATGGCTGTCCAAGAGGCAGTCATGCTTTTTTCCTTTCGGAAGGGACTTGTTCCACGATGCTTCAAGAACCGCAGTTGAGCGGTGCTGACCTACAGTTCAAGTTGTTTGGTTTCCCCGTGCGCGTGGCCTGGGGCTTTTGGATCTTGGCAGCGGTGCTCGGATGGCAAGAGTCACAGATCATCGATGAGGTTTACAGAGCGGCGGACCGCGCGACGCCTGGGGCTGCGCCGCTGTTGGTGATCTTGGCAGCAGCCTTGTTGTTGTCCATTTTGGTCCATGAGTTGGGGCATTGCCTGCTGTTCCGGCACTTTGGTACGGACAGTCGGATTGTGCTCTATCACTTTGGTGGCCTGGCGATACCGGGGCGATTCACCGATTGGAACGCGGCGCGGCGGCGATTTACGGACCGCCCCCGTGATCTGATTGCCATTTCCGCCGCTGGTCCGATTGCGCAATTTCTGTTTGGCCTGCTGGTCTGGGGCTTGGCGACCGCTGCACATGTCCGAGTGGGGCTGACGGACTTTCTTGAGCAGTTCGTGGTGCTCCCGCTTCCCGAAACGACCTACTCTGAATCAGCCATCATCCACATCTTCGCTGATACGTTAGTCAACACGAGTGTCTATTGGGCGGTATTGACTCTTCTGCCGATCATGCCACTAGATGGTGGGCAAATCATGCGTGAGATCATGAGGATCTTCCGCGTGGCCAATCCAGTGTATACCGCAGCCATCGTATCCATGTTCGTGGCGGGCGCTTTGGGGCTGTACATGTTTCAGTCCCAACGCAGCGGCGCTGGACTGATGTGTTTGGCGCTGATGGCCAGCAATTATCAGATCATGCAGTCCAGTCGCTATGGCGGTTATTGACAGCGAAAGCTAAAAGTCTTCGACAGCTTGGCAACTAGTGAGAAGGGCTTGACGACAAATTGTGCTTGGATCGTGGCTTGGGCACTCTGTTCGATTTGAGGCCGCGGCTTTAGTCGGGCTAAACCGGACGCTATCGCGCTTGCGGCTGATCAACGGCAAGGGCTAAACCGGACGCTAGCGCATTCCGGCTGATCAGCCGCAAGCGCGCTAGCCCACGGTTTTCGGCCCACGTTTAGATCAACGCCCAAATTTGGATGTCGGGCAAGAGTACCCGTCTTGCGGCCTTTGCGACACAAAATGAATTTTGCTCACCAGACAATGTTTCCAAGAGTCTTTGCTGGCGAAAGCCTTTGACATTGATTTCCATATGTGGAAAAAATGTCAAAAATAAGTGGAAAATGTGTCAGAAAGATATTGCTTTCTTTTGCCGAACTCGTACAAATACTAATCAAGGACGTAGGTAACCGAAGACGTCAAGACCCGACTCGAAAAAAGTGCGGTGGCCACCGTGCGATTGAGCTTGAGTTTTGGCGGTGTAGGTTTTCTTGTTTCGGAGGTCGCAGGCGGTGACGTGTGGCTGTTACTGTGTTAGGCGACCCCAAAGTTTCCGTTGATCGGAGGAGTGAACGTGGCTAAGAAGAAAGCAGCGAAGACCGGCGCTAAGAAGGCTGGCGGCAAGAAGGCAGCTAAGAAGGCTGCTGGCAAAAAGGCAGCAGGCAAGAAGGCCGGCGGCAAGAAGAAAGCTGCAGCTAAGAAGAAGTCCGCTACGAAGAAGGGCTAATTCGGCTGACGAGCCGTGCCGCTTCACTCTGGTGAATGCATTGCTCCGAATCTTTCATACCGTCACTGTTTCGCCCGAATCAGTGACGGTTTTTTATTGCGCTCAGGCTGAATTTCGTCCTGACGGACAGGCAAAAAACGCTGGTTTTGATCTTTGCCGGCAAATGACGCTGCTGCAGCGCGAAGAAAGCGGGCGTTACCCAAACGAGCAAACGCACGCTTTCGCTAGCGAAAAAAAGCTTTAGCGATGGCCGCCAATGTGCGGCTCTAAACTCTTACTCGCAAAGCGGCTTTTTCTTATCTGTGATCACAGGGGACTTAGTGGACATTTCAGCCTTCAGCTGAACGTAACTCTTCCACTCGTCAGGCACATTATCTTCGTGGTAGATGGCTTCCACGGGACACTCGGAAACGCATGCCTCACAGTCGATGCACTCTTCTGGGTGAATGTACAGCATCTTCTCGCCCTCGTAGAAACACTGCACAGGGCAAACGACTACACAGTCGGTGTAACGGCAACCATCACATGGCTTGGTGACAACGTGAGTCATGGGAAACCTTTCTAATCCTCCAACGAGCTTTAACCTGCTAAACCGACGAATCCTAGGCATAGGACAGTTGGCTGTCAACTACGCACAGGCATCCTAAGTGCTACGATCGGTACGTACCACCTGCGGGCATGAGCCCCATCTGGTGCAAAGCCGGACAATTCTGACGCAGTTTTCCCGTGAGTGCTCAGGTATAGCCTACCTTTGGGAATATCACCGGTTTACTTGTCGCAGCTTCCAGCCCCTGAAGCCCAAGACCCTTCACCGAGATCGCTCGCTATGGAACTTAACCGTCTGCTCGACGAAGTCGTGGCTCACATGCCTGACGCTGCACCAGCCGAAGCTTTTCGCATGGCCATGCTCTTATGTCACTCCGCTCCCGACCTCGAGTCGCTGGCAGATGCACCATTGCGGGAGCGATTGCTACAGGATCTGCAGATGCAACTGGCCATGCACGAAGACCAGCATGCAGCTATCGCCTCAGAGCTTGATTCCCTAGCCAGCACCGAACCCTGCCAGTTTCATGTCAACCATTTGTGGACATTGATTCGCGCCATCAAAGTCCAGAGCCAACTGCTCACCTTCTACCTCGGCCCTCAACCCCTGGCCACCAGCTAAAAAAGGGGTCAGGTCTATTTTCCAAGCTGGAAAATAGACCTGACCCCTTTTTGGGGGCTCAAAGCAGCCAGCGGGCGACATTGACGTATAGCAAAATCGCGCAAATGTCATTGATGCCGGCTACGAACGGATTGCTCATCAACGCGGGATCCCAGCCGCTTCGCTGAAAGAACATGGGCAGCAGCGATCCGGTCAGCGTCCCGCAAGTGACCACCAACAGTATGGTCAAGGGAATGATCAGAGCAGCCAATACAGTTGGGGCGAACAGTAGCGCAGGGATCATGCCGATCAATCCCAGCCCAGAGCCCAATAGCAGGCCGGTCGATAGTTCGCGAATCATGATCTTGAACCAATCGCTAACGCGCACATCACCCATCGCCATCGACGTGATGATGAGCGTAGCCGATTGACTGCCTGAGTTACCACCGCAACCCATGATCAGCGGTAAAAACCAGGTCAGCCAAACAAATTTTTCTAGTTCACCCTCGTAATGCTTGAGGCTGATGACCGTGAACATGCCGGGGAAGAACAGTATGCCTAACCATATACCACGCTTCCATGACAATGTCAGGATGCCGGTGCGCAGGTAGCTGTCCTCCAGCGGATCCACTGCCGCAATACGCTGCGCATCTTCGGTAGCCTCTTCCATGACGACGTCGATGACGTCGTCGTGCGTAATGATGCCTAGCATATGACCGTCGGAATCGACGACCGGGATGGCCAGCAGATTGAACTTGGCCACCTTTTGCGTTACCGTCTGCTGATCGTCACTGGCGCGAGCGACGATCAAATCGGTTTCCATCAGTTCCGTGATGCGAATACTGGACTTGCCAATCGATGATACCAGTTTGCGCGTACTGACAACGCCCTTGAGATGATTGGTGTCATCGACGACATAGATGTAATAAATCGTCTCCAGCTGTTCCGCTTGACGGGATAGCTTCTCCAACGCTTCACGAACCGTCAATCGCTCATCCAAACAAGCGGCTTCGGTCGTCATCAGCGCGCCGGCAGTACCCTCGGCAAAGTTTTGCAATCGACGAATATCGCGTCGATCCGGCGCGGGAATGAGCGCTAGCAGATGCTCGACTCTGTCGTCCGGTAGTTCACTCAGTAGATCGACGGCATCGTCGGCTGGCAGACTCGTAATCAATTCAGCGACTTGTTTGTCGTCTTCTTCAAGCAGAATCGACATCTGCGCCGTTTCATCGAAGTAGCTGAAGATCTCGGCCCGCAGTGTAGGTGCGGCGAACTGCAGGACTTCAAACGCTTCGTGTGCCGAAAGACCCTCCATAAACTCAGCAGTTCGGCCGGGGTGCAGCGCCATACAGAATTCGCGCAGCTCTAGCGAGTTATGCTCGGCCAGCATCTCGCGCAGTTCGGGCAGGTAGAGCGTGTTGATCATGTCCCGTCCAGACGGCGAGAAGGCTTTACGATATTTTGCCGAGCAAAACTCTCTTCAATTATGCGAGGGAATCCGAAACTGCGTAGGGGGCTGTAACCGAAACCGGGCAAGGTCCAAGGTCCTTTGACCTTAAACCTTGCCCGGCATGTAGATTTCGTCAGGACATGCCACGATGGTACAGGGATCCCATCGGGCTAGCGAATCAATTCAAATGCCTGGTCGATAACCCTAGTTTGAGTCTTGGTCGTCCGCTGCCACTGGTTTGACGACCAGTCGCGCCGCGTCGGTAGAGCGATAGTAGGGATTGTCAATAACCAGCGGCTCGATGGTGCGAATCGATCGCACGACCGGACTGGCCGGAACGGCACTTCCATGGTTTGGATCTACGACTGGATTTGCATAGATGACAGCCGGTGCGTAGTTGGGCGCTGGCGTAGGCTGATAGTTCGCCGGAGATCGCAATTGTGGCCAGCTGGCAAATGGGCTATCGCCATAGGGACGCGTGTAGCGTTTGCCATAGTAGACTGGTGGATGTAGGGCGAAGTAAGGCGGGGCCGGGACGAAGGATCGAATCCCGTTGTTATTGGCCGCTCCGAATCCGAACAGGTACGCGTAAGCTAAGCCATTGTCCTGAGCGTAAACGGCTGAACCCATCGGGGCTAGCAAGGTTACCAATCCAAACAGTAAAGCATGTCGACTGTGGAACATGATGCAGACCCTTAAGTTGCAGAGACGCGAAGAAGTGTAAGTTCCGGCCCTCCCTGCCACAAAGTTCAACTTTCACACTAATTGGCCCGCTGGACTCGTCAAGCGTTTGAGCCTTGCCACCGACGAAACAATTGATCAACTCAGCGGAATAATCGCGCGCCGGCCCCAAGGGGTGAAATGAGTGCCAGGCACTTCGACTCGTCCGATTCGGGTTTAAGGCACATTCATCGCGAAGAGGAGCATCCGCCTGGGAATCGGCAGATTGGCTGGTCTGAACTGGCTGACCTAATTTTGGAAGGCCTAAATTTGGAAGGCCTAAATTAGGATTGTTGTCGCTCACTGCCAGTGGACCGACAAGATGGCTCGCGATCGCGCCATCGATGACATAGTCCCTGCCGAATCGATACAGTCGTATGCGTCCCGAGAGTAAAAGCCTCCTACGACCCATCCCTTGCCTGGGGCAGCTTTCAGCATTTCGTAGAATCGACTAACATTAACGGGTGGAGAGTTGGTTGGTTTCTCGTGTCAAGCCGGGAGGTGCTGTATGCCACTATTCGAAATTGAAACTGATTCACATATCATCATCACCTGGGCCACCGACGAGCAAGCGGCTCGGCAGGTTGTCGCTCAGGCCTATCCTGGAGATCAAGTGACGCGCATGACTAAGCGTCCCAGGGACACGTGGGTTATCTCCAAAGGCGTCTTGGGCTTGACGACCAGTCACATGGATATCTGTGGGGTTGCACGCGAATGCTTGTCCAAGTCATCCGGCGACAAGGTGCATGCCATCCGACTCTATATGCACGAAACGGGTAGCGATTTAGAGAAGGCCCGTAAGGTCATCGAAAGCAATATGGTCATGGGCTGGTAGCTACCCAGCGGTGGCGATCTCGAGCCGGTTCGCTCTTTTTTCAATGGCACGCGTGGCCAGCCAGCCAACGCTTGATATCGCGACATTTGGTCCAGATGGCGTGCCGCCACTCCGGTAAAGTGGCCCTGGCTACAACTCGCAGGCGCTGGCAAGCTGTGGGTACGGCTCGCATTTGACGCTTGTACTCTTCATCGCCACGCAGAAAGTCGTATCCGCGAAAGTCGTTTTCGGCCAACCAACGCAGCACCACAGCATGCGCGATGCGCCCAATACGAATCTTTTCTTCTTCCGGATCGCGACCGCATTGGTATCCAAAAGCGACGCCATCGCGGATCAGCCAAACGTTGGCCGCGATCGCGCGGCCATCACGCTCAACCAAACCGATATCAGCTGAGCCTTCGCCGATCATCGCGCGCATCGTCGACCGAAAAAACGATTGCATGGCCTGAGTTGCAAAACAACCAGATCTGCCAGCTGAATGCCATCGAAGTTGATGCAGGCGAACGGCTTCGTCAATGAAGCGATCCACATCAGCCTCTTGCTGGGAAGCCACGCGAAAGGTCAGGCCCCCTTTTTCGAATCGATTGAGGAAATTCCTCAATTGTCCACGCTGTGTTTTCGAAAAAGTCTCGCACCACTTTGACCAAGAACCATGGGCCGTAATGCGCCACGTGTGTTCGGTGGGACGCACATGAGTCATGTGCCCTTTGGCTTTCATCGCTTCGATAAAGGCATTCATCACGGGATCACTACCCGAGATACCTTCCAAGTCCAGTAAGTCCCAACGCGACTCACGGTTCGATGTCAGCCATTTGATGACACAGCTGATCACCTGAGATTGATAGCCGGGCCGACACAGCAACGACTGAAAGTCACTGCAGGTTCGCCCATCGCCCAAAAATCGAAGAGTCGTTCCCGATGCAAATCCGCGGTGGCGGTACCATGGTACCAATCCAATCAGCTTGCCAGCTTCGTCGCGAACCACCAAAACGCTCAAGCTGTCTTGCGTCGACTTGAAAGCCTCCCACCATGCCAGCATCCAAGTAGGACCTTGCATGGGCGAAGGACAGTCAAGTTGTTCCCAGTCGCCTGTTAGTTGTCGGAGTGATGCTAAGTCATCTACGACATCCAGCCGCGCAGAGACGCAGCTAGGTAAAGCTAGTGCGCATTCGGGCAACGCTTGGTGCATCATCAGTCTGACATCCGGTGTGTGGCAACAACACCGCCTGTGGGCGCAGGCGTACACCTTGATGTAGCTTGTCGAATCCGAAAAATTCTTGGCTGTGCGTTAGATTGAAGCGAAGCACAACACAGCCAAGCGAGCCATGGCGCACAATCCACCTAAGCCATACAATCCGCACTTGGCCAACGCGCCCGCGCCAAACCAACCGCAGCCATCAACTACTCTTGAAAGACTTGCTCGACCCGCGCCACAATGGCCTGCTCGATCTTGCCGCGGTATGCCCGCGCGGCCGGTGGAATACGACCGATCAAAGCGATACGGTCAGAAAACACGGTGGCGTGCCAGTTAATGTGAAAACCGTATGCCGCAAAACTGATGTCCAGTTCGTTGCCATTCCATCGGCTCTCAACACAATGGACCTGGTCGCGATACCGGTCTTGAAGCGAGTCAACCATTTGATGCAGCCGATTGAGTGCCGCATCGTCGCCCAGTTGATGCTCTACGCTAGCTTCGATCTCCATCATCGCCCGTTACCTCCGTGTATCCGGCCTGTGAGCTGCGAAACGATCTTACTAGATAGTATTTCGTATCGGCGATTGCTAGAGCATTAGGCAGAATTCCCAACCGTTGGTAGGGTCAGGCCGATAGTTGGTCGAGTGACCGGCGGTTTTCGGCTAGCACGCTTGCGGCTAATCAGCCGCGGGTCGCTAGCCCACGGTTTTCGGCCGACGCATTCCCGCTGATCAGCCGTAGGGCGCTAGCCCACGGTTTTCGGCTAGAGAGTCCGGCATCAGCCGCAGGGCGCTAGCCCGCGGTTTTCGGCCCACGTTAAGATCGACGCCTTCAAGCTAAACCGGACGCTAGCGCGTTCCGGCTGATCAGCCGCTCGTGTTAGAAGTTGTACTTCTTGTTGGAGCGATCAAAGTCCGCGTCGGTAAGTCCAACATTGATTTGCACCTTTTGATAGGTGTATTCTTCCAGCAGTTCACGCTCACCACCGGCGACCGTCGGCCACGTGTAGGCCGCGTATCGCACAGGTACTTGCAATTCATCATCGATAAAGATTTCCGCGACATGAAAATCAAAATAGGGACGCGAAACTGGATGCGTAACGGTCAGCATCGTGCATTGACGGCCACCTACTTTCGCACCGCGACGAAACTCGACGTCGCACTCATCTTGACGTCGATCACGCTCGCCCTTCTCGATCAATTTCAACACCAGGTTCTCGATCCCCAAATCATAGATCGGGTACCGCTGGCCCTTCATTGCTAGCATCCCGGTTGGGTCAAGCTCCATGGTCGGCAGGAACCGCCCACGCATGCCACCTTCATGGGCTACGATGTTGCCATTGTTTTTGTTTTCAACGTAGACCACTTCGCGACCTTTAACCGCTGCTGGGCTCAAGAAGGCCAGGTAAACGCTGAAGGGTACACGAACTTGGCCATCGACCATCTTGCGATTGCGGACCTTCGCAGCCATATACTCATATTCGCCAAGCGTGTTGCCAATGCGTTCCCGCTTGATCATGATGGCTGTGTAATCGACGATGTTCTCGCGAATGTGCTTCAAGCTATCGCGGGCAATCTGTAACGCTGGATCCAGTGGATGAGCAGCAGTCGCATCAGCGCGGCCTACATCATTTTTCGAAATGCGAAACACTGGCTCTGTCGTGCCCGGCTGTTGAGCCACGGCTGGACGGCCAAAAAGAATTGCCCCACTGGTCAGAGCGGCGGCAGTGCTAACGAAGCGACGTCGGTCCACTTTGTTCATCGTAAGGCCCCTCCCTGGGTGCCGCGAGTAATTTCTATCCTGCTGAATTTCGCTAGCACTAATTCACGCCCTTGCTTACCAGAACCATCTTTGCTCAGCAGGCGTACGCGTACTTGCGACAGTCAGTAGCATCGACCAATGCCACAGGCTTGCCCAAGCTTTTTGCATTTCTTAGTCGTCAATGCCATCATTCGGGACGTTGGTAGCGGAATTTCCGACGCGAGCACGGTAGCAGGAACGAGCTGTCGTATCCAGATCGCTTAGTGTTCTCCACTACGACAGCTTGGCCAGGCAAATCGAGAGCTGGCCAGAGTTCAGGCGTGACTACCAGCCTCCGCCAGCTCAAGCTTGGCCGCGCCGCCGAGGCACAGACGCGACCAGTGGATTGTACCTAAACGGCTTCGCTAGGGCTGGGTGACGGCTGTCGACTGGCTGCCGCAGCCCGTCGGAACATCCATAGCAATCCCGTGCCCAGAGCGGCACCGCAATAGGTTGCCCACAGCAGGCGTTCGAGCGTATTGGGTGGGAGTAAGTCCACCAAACCTGAACTTGGAAATGCAATGGATCCGATGACGGCGTGCACGACGGCGGCTGCCAATGCGCCAAGCAAACCACCTACCAAACCACTACTCAAAGGCAGTTTTTTGCTGTGAGCTAGTGCCAGCCCCAAGCCGATTCCAATGCCGCCCCAGCCCACTGTCTGGAACAGCACAGCTTGTAGCATGGGGTCTAAAGCTATGCCGGCCACCGTCAGTCGGCCTTGAGTCGTCGAAGCGTTTGCAATCAGCATACCGGCCAGGGCACCGCCCGTGGCGCCACCTAGCAGGCTGAACAGGGCCATCATCAACCTTGACACGGCGCTGGCACCTGCAGCAACTATCAATGCACACGCAGTGCCTATGGCCGCTCCGATCAAACTGAAGTTGATAGCAGAGTTGCCTATCGACATGGTGCTATAAGCTGCGTTGTACTTGGCCATGTACTCAGGGCTGGGCACCAGTGGCATGCTGCCCAATTCATTGGGCATCGTTATCACCGGGTCCAAGGGCATGACCACAGCGACGCCAGCCAGGCTGCCTATGATCACAGCCACAAGCAGCAAGGTGGGATGAAAAGCTACCACAGGGGAAGTTGAAACGGTTGAGTCGTTGGGGGGAGTTGATTGCGTGGTCATGGCAGAAGCATATGAAGGGAGTTGAGGAAAGGACAAAAAAAGTGCCCGCCGAGCGCGGACGCTCGACGGGCGAAGATGTTCGCATTAACCGCGAATCAGTAGAATCAAAGCGGTATCTACTTGGATGTGATACTGATGCTCAACGGCTCCATACCGCTCTTGATATCGAACTTCAATCCCGATGTTTTGGGATCGCCGAAGCGATCCGGCACACCGGTCTTGGGCTTCGGCTTGGTGCGTAATGTTGCCAATTCAGCATCGGTTGGGGACAGCGACGCCTCATCCGACAGTGGTTGAGCGGCCACAGCGGCGGGATCTGACTTGCTCACCGTCACCTTATTGGGTCCACTGGTAACTTTCGCGTAGAACTTACCATCTGGTCCCGTAGTCGCGCTCGACATGGAAGAACCGCTGTCGGTAACGAATCCAACGGTTGCCTCAGGCAGAGGCTTGCCGTCCATTTCGACCGTTCCAGTCACGGAAACTCGACTGTCGCTGCCACCACAACCGGCCAAGACTACTAGGCCGGCCATGATCGACCAGTTACACGCACTTCGGACAAACTTCATTAGTACTCTCCAGGAACTAGACCGTCAGCCTTAGCACCTAAACGATTGTAAGTGATCATGTCGATGGATTGGGTCAGGAACTGAACCGAACCGTCTCCAAAGACGAATTGAGCGCCACCGGGGTGCAAGGACTTGAAGCCCACTTCCGAGTTCCATGTGCAACGTGCAGCACAAGCAGATTTGCCTTTAGCAGTCGCCGTGGCAGTGTCTGGT
>JADLDX010000285.1 GCA_020846515.1 Pirellulaceae bacterium | reverse complement strand
GAGTCGCGGAGCGATTCGTCTACAGGACGACGAAGCAAACATGCCCGCAATCGCTGCGATCACAATATTTCTGGGCGCGTTTCTGCTGTTCTTGGTCCAGCCGGTTTTGGGCAAAATGATTCTGCCCTGGTTTGGTGGCACGCCGGCGGTCTGGACCACGTGCATGCTGTTCTTTCAAGTGGTCCTGCTGGCGGGCTACGCCTACGCTGCTCTGCTGGTTCGCTGGAGTAAGCCAACCCGCCAAGCCACTGTGCACTTGCTACTACTGGGCATCACTGTGGGGCTGCTACCGATCACACCATCGATGGATTGGAAGCCGCCCGACGGCGAAAATCCAACTTGGCGCATCCTGGCGATGCTGACCGCCTGCGTCGGTGCTCCCTATTTCTTGTTGTCGGCGACTTCGCCTTTGGTGCAATCATGGTTCGCCGCCGCCTGCCCAGGTCGGTCACCCTACCGCCTGTATGCTCTATCGAACATTGCATCGCTGGGCGCGCTGCTGATCTATCCGTTTGTAGTGGAACCAGCCCTCAGCACTTCCAATCAGGGCTGGATATGGTCGGGCACCTTCATCGGCTTCGTCGCCGTTAATGCCACTCTGACCTGGCAAGTCCAACGCTCCCTCAACTCGAGTGCCAACCCACACGCTACCGCTCATCAGCCACTTCTTAAACCAGCAGTAGCTACAACCACAGCTACAACCACAACCAAACACAGCCTGGTCAACTGGCAGCAGCGACTCACCTGGCTTGCTTTACCGACTCTGGCATCCAGCATGCTGCTGGCGGTAACAAACCACTTGTGCCAAGACGTGGCGGTGGTGCCTTTTCTATGGATCGTCCCGCTCAGCCTCTATCTGCTCTCGCTGATCATCTGCTTTGATCGTGACTCCTGGTATTGGCCATTGACGTACAGTTTGGGGGCCATGCTGGCCATACTCATCGCTTGCGATCAAGCCTTCATGGTAGACCTCAGTCAAACGGGAGCCGGCGGTCAATCTCGATTGGCCATGATCTTGCGTTATGACATTCGCGTGATCACTGGTATCTACTTGTCTCTCTTCTTTTTGGTGTGCATGGTCTGTCACGGCGAAGTGGTGCGTCGACGGCCGTCAGCTGATCGATTGACCGAGTTCTATTTGACCATCGCCGCTGGCGGTGCCTTAGGTGGCTTGATCGTGGCAGTGCTGTTCCCTTCGCTCAGCTCTACCTTTCTGGAACTAAAGATTGGTTTAGTCCTCTCGTTTCTCGTGGCCACGGCTGTCCTGCTGCGCGAACTGTTTATCTGGCCATGGATCGCTGAGACCACCACACCGATTCGCTCCTCAAAACGACAACCACCGCCGACTGCTACTAAGCCTGCCACCAAGCCTGCCACTAAGCCTGCGACCGAGCGTCAGCCGATGTCTACTCCCAAACGTCGATGGATTGCCGCCTTGGCTGTACTCCTGACGCTGGTCGTGGGCGGCGCGCAGTGGTTATCACTCGATGCACCGGGGGCCATCTTGCACGCGCGCAACTTTTACGGCACGTTGACCGTGCGCGATTGGTTTACGGACGATCCGAAGCATCATGGTCGTGCGCTATACCATGGCTCCATCTTGCATGGCTACCAATTTTTGTCCAAAGATAAAGAGTTCGAGCCTACGACCTATTACGGCGAGCAGAGCGGGGTAGGGCTGGCCATGCAAATCATTCGCGGCCAAGCCCCGTTGAAGGTAGGCGTTGTGGGTCTGGGCATCGGCACTTTGGCCGCGTATGGAAAAGCCGGTGACACCTTTCGATTTTATGAAATCAATCCGCTGGTTATCCAACTGGCTTATAAGCCATTTACTTTCTTAAATGGCAGTGCAGCCTCGATCGAAGTCGTCTCAGGCGACGCGCGCTTGTCTCTGGAACGCGAAGCCCCCCAGAACTTCGATGTCCTGGTCTTGGATGCTTTCAGCGGCGATTCCATACCCGTGCACTTGCTAACGCGCGAGGCCATGGAGGTTTATCGTCAGCATCTCAAACCTACGGGATTGATCGCTGTTCACTTCAGCAATCGCTACATCGATTTAATGCCCGTCGTGTGTCAGTTTGGATCAGCCGGCCAGATGCATCCAGCGATCGTGCAGCAGAACGAGTCGCAATTGCTGGAGCTGTCTGCGTCGGAGTGGATCCTGTTGGCACCCGAGGCATCCACGTTGCAACATCCACAAGTGCAGAGCCGCGCTCTGAAGCCGAAGGAGTTTCTGAATTTTCCCGTGTGGACCGACGACTACAACAACTTGTTTCAGGTGCTTCGTCAACCGCCATAAAGCAAGCTGGCTTGACCAAAGGCATAGTCGACCGGCGAGTACGCGATCTTCAACTCGGGTGTCTCAAGTTTTTCGCCGCCTTGATGTCGCGATGTCAGCAGACGGTCGAGCATGCCCGAGGACAGGATCGTACGTTCCACCGGATAAGCGGGACGTCCGGTTTGGAACATCTGTTCGATGCCTTTGAGCAAGCAGGCGAAATGTGGATACTTGGGCTCCGTGCGCTCTTCGGCACGCGTGGCTTGTACGGCACCACCTTGAGCTTGAAAGGCCACGGAGATCGCCGTGGCACGCCCCGGCAGCATCAGGACTGGGGCCAGCAATCCATCGCGATATTGCACCAGAAAAATTGCCCCGTCCTTCGGCGGTGCATCGAGCACCGCTTGACGACTGGTGCGACTAGACGCGAGCGCCGCATCCAGGACATCTCCAGAGAGTGTGCCATCTTGAATCAGTCGTGGTAGATCAGTTGTGGGCAAGCTCTGTACCCAACGCACTCCGCTTTCACCACCAGCCCGGCGCTCCAAAATACTCTGCATGACATCCAATGTATGAAAGCCATAGACATCCAGACCTGAGTAGCCCACCGCCACGCAGGCTTGCAACTTGGCACCCATCGGCAAAGTTACGGCTGGATCGCGATCGCCCACCGGCAAGGATGAACCGGCCATCCAGGGCACGTTCAGTTGTCGAGCGCGCGTGGCCATCCAGAGTGCG
>JADLDX010000284.1 GCA_020846515.1 Pirellulaceae bacterium | reverse complement strand
TTACATTTGGTTTGGTACCGCTGCTGTATCAGAACGGTATTTGGATGGAAGATGCGGTGTTGGGGGCTGCGTTCGCCGTGCCGTCACGTCATAGTTCGGCATTGCATTGGTCGAATTTTGATGCCACCTTCTTTGCCGCAGTGGATCAAATTACCAGTGATGCGTTCGCGGGCAGCAATTCAGCGGCAGAGATGTTGGGCACGGCTTGGTTTATCGAAGCCTATGACGGCTATTTCGAGTTGGACTACGCGTATATCCACGACGATGTTGGTCGCGGGCGCAGCTATAACAACTTTGCAGTGGCCTTCACGCGACGCTATCTGATGCGTCTATCCAACTCCGTTCGATTCATAACCAACTTCGGTCAGGATCTGCCTGACGCACAACGCACCGCCGATGGATATCTGCTGCTGGTCGAGAACTCGCTGATCAGTTCTTCGCCCAATACCTTCGTCCCTTACTGCAACCTGTTCTATGGTTCGGGGCGTCCGCAAAGCGCGGCCCGTGCCGCCGGGGCGGGCGGTATACTTCGAAACACTGGCATCAATTTCGAAACCGATGCCTTGACCGGCTATCCCACCTTGGATCCCACGGCTGCCAATACCTATGGTGCCGCGCTGGGCGTGAACATGCTGGGCGCTAACTTCAGCGATCAACTGGTGCTTGAAGCGGCGGCGCTGGGTTCCTACGGCAGTGACACTTTTCGCCGAGTTATAGGCGATCAATACGCGCTGGGCGTCCGGTACCAACGACCACTCAGCCATCGTTGGATTTTCAGAACCGACAGCATGGTTGGCTTCCTGCGAAATGCCGACGATATTGTCGGCAATCGCGTCGAATTGCGATGGAAGTTCTAAGTTACCGGCGCTTCACGTTTTGACTTCGCGCTTACCAATACACATACTGCAAGAAGCGTTCGCGATCGCGAGCAGGTAAAGCGTCTATGTCGCGCACCAGGTAACGATTCTCTTCGCTATCGATCATCAATTTGCCGTTGTCGCCGAAATCCATTGCCTGACTCTGTGTCCACCGCATGGTAAAGCGTTGAGGCCCGCTGTTGGTGTCGACTTCAAGATTCAGGAATCCATGGCTGAGTGTGATGTTGGAGACGCTCTTGATTTCCCGCAGCAGGTAACGCCGATCCAAGCTCTCATTGATCAACTGCTGCGATTCTGCAGACCAATTCTCCAACTGGCGAATCATACCTACTTCTATCTCTTCGTTGCCTTCGCACCAACCGCGAATACTCAAGTACGCATCGCGATGAGTAGCTGGGAAAGTTCGTAATACAAACACACTTCGCCCAATACACTCACCATGGCGCCAAACTTCCAATTGACCATAGGGCCCGTGCTTAAACTGGCATTCATTCGGATCCAGCCACTGAATAAAGTTCTTTTTGGGCTCCAGTTCCTCGGTAGGGTTCCTTTGGATAGAGGGTTCTGCGATTCGCCGACTCTTGGTGGCAACGGTAGGTTGAGCCAAAGTGGCCACGGCGGTATCGCTACCGCTTTCTACCGCGCGCGCTTGCGTAGCAGTCGGTTCTGTCAGCAGGCTGTCGACCGACGGTGCTTTCGTCACTTGTGTTTGCATGCGCACTAACTTGGCATAGATGCCATCTTGGTTGAGCAGTTCAGTGTGTGAGCCTTGTTCGGCCAACATGCCACGATCGAATACCAGGATACGATCGGCGTTGCGTAAGGTAGACAAACGGTGGGCGATGGCCACCGTCGTGCGACCACGAATCAACACCTCCAAAGCCTGCTGAATGCTACGTTCGGCTTCCGCATCAATGTTGCTTGTCGCTTCGTCCAGCACCAGAATGCGTGGGTCGTATAGCAATGTGCGCGCGATCGACAGCCGTTGTTTTTCGCCGCCCGACAAACCCGCCCCGTGTTCACCTAGCAACGTCTCATAGGCCAGCGATTGACGGCAAATAAAATCATGGGCCCCCGCAGCCTTTGCCGCGGAGATACCGGCTTCAATGAGAGTGTCAGGTTTTCCATAGGACAAATTCTTCCAGATCGTACCGCGAAACAGGAATGAATCCTGAAAGACAATGCCTAGACGCTCTCGCAACTGTTGTCGGGAGATATTCCGAATGTCGATGCCATCGACCGTGATACTCCCTTCTTGTACATCGTAGAAACGGCCCAGTAGATTCACCATGGTCGTCTTGCCTGAACCACTGCGTCCGACAATACCCACCATCTCACCGGCCGCGACATCAAAGGAGATGTTCTTGAGGACAGGTTGATTTCGATCGTAACCGAACGACACATTGGTAAAACGAATGGCTCCCTGGGGATCGTTCCAAGCTTGAGGTTGTTTGGGTTCATCGATAGCCAGTGGGGTGTCGAGCAGTTCCAGCACGCGCTGGCTACCCGATAGAAAGCTGGTCAGCCAGGTCGTAAAGCTTGATAGAGCGCTTAGCGGCGCGTAGAACATGGCCAGATAGGCCAGAAAGGCAATCAATTGTCCAAGAGTCATGTCGTGACCAATCACGTCGCGGCCGCCCACGTACCACACAATCAGGCCGCCCAAACTAAACACGATCTGCATGGCCGCTGAATAGTTCGCA
The DNA here is from genome assembly GCA_020846515.1 of Pirellulaceae bacterium. Lineage (GTDB taxonomy): Bacteria > Planctomycetota > Planctomycetia > Pirellulales > Pirellulaceae > Aureliella. The sequence continues at coordinate 9,339 of JADLDX010000284.1, read as the reverse complement.
TTGGTCGATTCAACCCACAATCGCCAATCTCGCAGCTGATCGCTGGCCGTTCGAAACCGGGCGAACTCACGGTCTTCCTGGGCAAATGCCTTGACTACGCGAATGCCTGACAGCATGCCGCTGAGCACCGACATTTGTTTGCTGGATGCATCCCACAACCGGTAGTGCCGAGGATAGACTTTGCGCCAAAAGATCCAAGAGCCCAGAAAAACCAAGGGCACTGGGATCAACGTAAACATGGCCAGCTTGGGGTTGATCCACAATAACATCGCTCCCACACCAAACAGTTGCACAATTTGCAACAGAAAACCACCGGTGAATTGGTGCATCAAACCATGCAGCACTTCGCTGTCGTGAGCCACGCGGCTGAGCATCGACCCAACCTGATGACGATCATAATAAGCGATGGCTAACTTCTGCAGCTTTTCAACCATCTGAGCGCGCAGGGTACTGGTCAGTCCAGTACCAATGCGCGTCGCGAGATGTCCCTTGAATACAGCTACTACCGACAGCAGCACGCGCGACATGGCCAAAGCCAACACAACTACCAGCAAAGCGGTTTTGAAATCGACCTGCTCTGTCACCGGCACCGGGGGGACTTGACCAACCGCGCCATCAGGCCCAGAGGATGTTGTTGATCCGGTGGTAATGGCGGTGGTCGATCCCGTGGCTACTGCTGGTGTGTGGTTGGCGATGGGCGTCGTTAGAATGTTGTCGACCATGGTCTGCTGTAGCTTGGGCGGAATCAGCTCAGCCGCCACGCCGACGACTGTTAGCGCGCACAGCATCAGGGCACCGCGTCTATACGGCCGCAGCAGATCAATAACGCGACGAGCTATTTGGCCTTTGGGTACGCACCGAGGACAACTTTCCGTGGCTGAATTCAAACGCAGGTTGCACTTGGGGCAACGATGAGGATCCAGTTTAGAATCTTCACTCGGCACCAACGCTAGCAACTCAGCGGCATAGCCTTGCTCACAATATCGCTCAATCATGCGCGACACTTTGTGAAAGCGTGTGGCCATAGCATTGGAATAGCGTAGCCAGTCGATCCACTGGCCGTCGATCTTCAACTGCAAAACACCGGAACCAACGCCCGTGTGAGTGCGCGCCGATGTCACTTCAGCCGTGGCCACATGCCGCAGCAACCGCGCGCCAGGGCTTAGTCCAGCAGCGCCGGATGCCACAGATCCTGCAGACCCATACGGTGCTTCCTCTGCATTTACCAGCGATAAACCCTGAACTGGGTTGGTGGGAGATGGGCCAGTATCTCGTCCCGAGATGGCCGTAGTGCCGTGGAGTGATTTCGGCTCGCTAGAGCCTACGGTCGATTCTTCGACCAGCGAATAGTGATCAGGGGTGATCACCAGCCACTGTCGAGCGTTGCGACCTGCCAGGTCGACATCGGTGTCTAGTGCTAGCAGAATCGGGCGATGATTCAGTCCATGATTGTCCAAACAACCGCGTACCATGGCTGGTACCAGTACCGTGCTGATCAAGTGACGCAATCTCCATAAAAGGTTTATTGTCCGGCCTGTGACTATCGATTTCGTTTCCACCGATCTGCACCGACGGCTGGACGATCACGATTATACGCCGTTCGGAATTTTGGTCCCGTCCTTGTCAAAGTCGTAAGAAAAAAACTAGGATACAACTCAATTGGTGCGTGGGCCGCTTTAGTCCCGGTTCTCCGCCCGGGTTGTTCGCCCGGGCGCAGGCCGCGCGCCAGCGGCCATACTCCTTGGACGACCATACACCCCAAACGACGAGCCACCTTGGATAACATCAAGCCGCTGGAAGACATCCCTCCTACGAGAAATGCTTTGATCATGCAATGGTCCGTGACCGGCCAGATGGCCACGCTTGACTCCGCCGATTGGCAATGGTCGCTGGACATGAGCCAACCCAACTCCGGAGTCGCTTGCCGATACACATGTGCCCAGTCGCGGCTCATGCTTGGACATCTTCTGAAGGTGAACCCTATTCCGGGCCACGCTTGTCAGATCGACGACTGGTTCGCCCGAGGCAGCGATTTAATGGTGCGTTATGGCCAATCGAACGCTGATCAATTCGCTTTTCAACTCGACTATCGCGCTGTTCCATCCGCGGACTCATCGACAGGGCAGTTCTTGAGTCCCGGAAAGCAGAGCTGTGGTTTGGATATATGGCTAAGCGTGCAAACTCAACTGTTGGATTCATATCCCACGCTTGAATTGTCTAACCAAGTATCCGACAGCCAATGGAAAGCTTTTGATGGTGATGGCCTGGCAATCGATGGCGATGCGTCGCTGGTTCATAACGCGGTGGGGATGTTAACCTGTCAAAGCCAACGCGGCTCTATCGCCATCTTGATCCATCCTAGCGACCAGCCGCAAACGGAGCTGTTGACCGGCGAGGGCATCACGCGTTTGCGATTGTTCGGCAACTTCATGGAGAAGGGAGTCATTCGTCGAGCACGCGTGCGCTGCCTGGTCTGTCGCGAACAGTTGGACGCCAGAACGATCCAACAAGTCTATGAAGATTTCGCCGATAGCCCACTGCCGCTAACGACGTAGTTTGTAAACGCGTCGCTCCGCGACTCGTCAATGACTCTTCTGAATCAGCTTATAAAACCAAAGAACCGAGTCACGGAGTGCCTCGGCTACATGTGGCCGAATCGCTCCGCGACTCGGAAAGCCCCGTCATCAGCGTGTCAGCTCGAATTGGCTGCCGGTAGCCTTCTCTAAGTACATGCGTTGGGCGTCGCCGGATACGGGCAGCGTCAGCCAGACGCTGCCTTTGCCTAACACCGAACATTGATTGGGAGCTTGGACCACTAGAGCCGTGGCTTCGTCAATGCCGATGCCGATGACTTTCGGAAAGCGTTTGACGACGCTGGCCAAATCATCGAAACGGTTGCGTTGACTGAAATGCTGGTCGATGGCCACGCCTGGCAGTAGCCCCAGACCGCGTCGGTAGCCGTCGGCCACCATGATTTGGTTGCCCAGCGGATGACCGCGCACCAGTAGGTCACCTTGGATGGTCGCGCCGGCCGAACTGCCGGCAATTACTCCGCCGCGCGCCACGACTTGTTTAATCTCTTGCCAGGCGGGAGTACCCCAATAGGCATCGACGAAACGCCATTGGCGTCCACCTCCGAACCAGATGCCCGTCGCCCATCGATAATTCTCCAAGTACTCAGGCTTTGAGACGTCGTCGCGTGCAACCTGCGGCAAGACCCGCACTTGCTTTACTCCCAATCGATTTAGAATATCGACTTCGTCGGCATCTTCGACCGTGGGCTCTGGCACGGCCGTTGGCAAGACCAAGATCTTGGCATTTTCTCCGCCGGCCAATTCGATGAACTTTTTCCAAATCTCTTGGGACATACCACCACCGCCCACAATCACCAAACTGCCTTTGGGCAAACGTGGGTCGTAATCGGCAGACGATGGAAACACCGGCAACTGGCGTTCCTCCAGAGCGCGGCGTACGACTACTAAATCGCTGCGCATGCGTGGAAGGATGTCTTCGCTCAGCGCCTCGGGGTAGTTGCTAGGAGCTGGCAACACAAGCCGGCAAGGCGTGGTGCCCTCCTCCGACAAATTCACCAACTCGCGACTACCAATGAACAGCCAACTATGGTCAGGTGCCAAGAGCGTGGCGTAATTCTTTTGGGGCTTGTCAGCGTTGGGCTTGTCAGCGTTGAGCTTGTCTTGGGGTTTGTCATTTGGTGCTGCTAATTCCTGGCCGCCTTTGTCGCCCAATTTGCGAATCCGTATATCGGGCAACAGGTTTAAATCAGCGGCGATTTCATTACCGGCTGGAATAGAGGTGGCTTCGACGAAGACCAGCCCACCGCGGTCGAGCAGACTTCTTAGTGCGGGCGGCAGCCATGCTGGCGTTGCCGCTTGGGACTCAGGTGGCAAAGCCGCTTGGCTGAGCCATATGCAACTGCCAGGCTTTAGGTCTTTGATTTGTTGCTGCAACTGATCGGGATGCTCGAGCAGCGAGGAGTGCTCGCTGGGCTCACTTGTCCATTTAATCGATCGCAACACCTCAAGACTTGGCGAACCTTCGCGTTGTTGGCTGGTACCCACCACGATCAGGCGATCGGGCTTCGCAGAGAGAATGGCGTCCAATAGCCCGGCTTGCCGGCGGCTAAACTCCTTGGCCGTGTTTATGCAAATCGCACCATCGAACAGCTTCGGATTGACGTATGTCTGATCCGTAGGCTCGGCCCAGGCTGTGGAGGTGAGCAACATCAGTAGCAAGATCACTCGGCTCAAGTTTAACGATTGATTCATGGGTCTTCTTGAATTGTAGGGCGGTGGCACCGTCACTGATTTCAGGTCCCCGTTGAAGCAGGATGTTGCCACGGTGCGCGGTAGGTCCGTTTGAGCATAGCTGTAGCTTCAGCATCATTGTCGATGGTATGCGTCACCGGGTCGAACTTTAGTGAGCGGCCGAGCTTTTGCGACAAATTCGCCAGGATACAGGCTGAAGAGGAAATATGGCCTTGCTCAATATCCGCTACGGGCTTGCTGCGCTGGTCGATGGCCTTCAGGAAGTCTCGCATATGGCCGCGGATAGCGGATGCCACGTGTAGCTCAAGAGCCCACTTCTTCTGATCTTCGGCATCATGCTGATACTTGTCCAACTCGATGACGGCTTCGCCTTTTAGCTTCTCACCGCGGCCTTGTGGAATGAACTCGTAGCGATTGACGCTCAGCTTCAAGGTACCTTTATCGCCATAGATGATTGCTGCCCATGGATAGTCTGCGTCTGGTGCTGCACCCCAAGAGCGATGTGTCCAGACGACGTCCAGATTGCCAAAGTGATAGGTAGCGGTTTGGGTGTCGGTGATGTTGGCGCGAGCGGCCGAGTCGACCATGATGCCGCCAGAGCTGGCGACCGAGGTTGGCCATCCCAGGTCGAGCATCCAGCGGACCATGTCGAGCATATGCACGCACATGTCACCTACAATGCCATTGCCATACTCCATAAAGGCTCGCCAGCCACGCGGATGCACAATGTCGTTGTAGGGTTTCAGTGGTGCTGGTCCGGTCCACATGTCCCAATCCAGATGGGCGGGCGGTTGCTTGTCGGGCGCGTCCTGGACGGTCTTGCGATTGCGCATGTGGTAGTAACAGCAAACTTCTGCGTAAGCCACATCGCCCAACAGGCCTGCGTCGATCACGCGTTGCTTGGCCTCGATCAAATGCGGCGTACTGCGTCGCTGCGTTCCGATTTGAACCACCCGCTGCGTACGTCGCGCCGCATCCAGCATGGCTTTGCTTTCCAGCACATCCACAGCGGTCGGCTTTTGACAATACACATCAGCGCCTGATTCCACGGCTGCGATCATCGGCAGCGCGTGCCAGTGGTCCGGTGTATCTACCAGCACGATGTCCAGCTCTTTCTTGGCCAACATCTGACGATAGTCGGCGTACGTCTGCGGTCGCTTTCCCGAAGGCTGACGTGATTGAATCAAGTCGGCTGCCGTGTTGAGCATGTTTGAATCAACATCACACAACGAGACAACCTCGACCGGTTCCACGTTCAGAAGCTGTAATAAATCGCACTTGCCATACCAACCTGGACCGATCAATCCGACGCGACGTGGTTTGTCCACAGCCGTTGCATAAGCATGTTGGGATAGGACTGTCATTGCCGCCAGTGCGGCAGTACTGGACACAAATTCTCTGCGTTGCATGGCCAGGGCTCTTACATGAAGTTGTGGGTGGGATACGCAAACTCAAATCCTTGGGTGTGGTCGTGATTCTAACACACCTCGAGCCGTCAGTCAGAAGTTGTCACGCTACCAAGACAAGATATCAAGTTGCCGAGTTGTTGATCTTGTCGATCGCCCAAACGGCCGCGCCGCGGATGAGCGGTTCCTCGTCGCCCAGTAAAGTCTCCAGCGCTGACAAGGCCGCCCGATAACGTTGATTGCCCAGTACCAGGCAGGCATTACGAATGATCCCGCGGCGCTTGGCTCGCCAGAGTGGGGTTTGACGATAGAGTCGTTTAAACTGGTCGTCGTTCAGTTGCAGAATCTCGACCAGCGATGCGGGGGAAAGGCTTGGAAATGGATGCGGAAGGGCGGTCGGACTGGTGGCAGCGCGACGATTCCAGGGACAGACCTCCTGGCAGATGTCGCAGCCAAACATCCAATCACCCATGCGGCTGGCCAGTTCGGGGTCGATCGCCTCGCGATGTTCGATGGTCAAGTAGCTGATACAACGCCGTGCATCGAGCACATAGGCTTGAGGGAACGCATCGGTTGGACAAGCCTTCAGGCATGCCTGGCAGGTGCCGCAATAGTTCTTCGAATAGGGTTCGTCTAATCGCAACGGCAGATTGGTAAGCAGCGCAGCCAGGAAGAAGTAGCTTCCCCATGTTCGATTCAGGAGCAGCGTATTCTTGCCGACCCAACCCAATCCGGCCGCTTCCGCAAACTCGCGTTCCAATAGTGGTGCGGTGTCGACGACTCCGCGCACCTGGGCCGTTGGATGTTGTTCTTGTATCCAATGCTTGAGCGACTTCAATTGGGTGAAGACCTGATCATGGTAGTCAGGTTCACCCCACGCATAGCGGGCTACTCGCCCCGAACCGGGTTCGATCGTCGACGGTTCTTGTGTACGATAGGGATAAGCCAACATGAGCAGCGTGGTGCAGCCATCCAAGATGCTCGCAGGCGAGGCATACGCCGCCCGCCGCGTTTCTAGATAATGCATCTGGCCATGCATGCCAGTATCCAGCCAGGTCAAGAACTGCTTGTATCGTGCAGGCTCTGCCGCTGCAGTCACACCGCTCAGCACAAAGCCCAGTTCGAGAGCCCGGAGTTTTAACGCCTCGGTGAACGTTTCCACTGGCTGGCCTCAAAAGAGGAGTAAAGAGTTGTCAGGGGTAAGAAGTAAGCTGACTGCCAAAGCTAACCAATTACGGCTATCCCTTACAGCTTACTCCTTACCGCTTATACCTCACACATTACTCCAAAAATCAAGCCGCTTCGCGACGGGAGCGAGCTTGTTGAGTGGATTCTGGATGGCGATGGTCGCTCTGCCAACGCCGGAATTGATATCGCACAATCAAATAGAGTCGGCCAGTGAAGGAGTGTCGTTTCGTATGCGCTTTGAAGACGACGCCCAGTGGGCCGGCCAGCAGAGCAGGCAGCATCAGCAACTCAGCCACCACGCCAGCAACCAGAATCGAGAGCATTAACCAGCCGAAGCGTTGGGTAGGTGTGAACGTGCTAAAGGCGAACACCGATAGGCCCAGGCCGCTGATCAGGGCAGCTTGCAAAGTGGGTGTCGCGCATTTGGCGTAACACGAGATAATCGCTTGACGACGGTTGCCCATGCGATCCAGGTCGTCTCGATACCATGACAAGAAGTGAATCGTATCGTCCACGGCCACCCCTAAGGCGATCGAGGCAGTCATCATTGATCCAATGTCGATGGCTATGCCCATCCAGCCCATGGCACCAAAGATTACCAGCACGGGCAAAACGTTCGGTATCATGGCGACGGCGCCAGCAGTCAAGGACCGCGAGACAATCATCATCAGCGGCGTAATGGTCAAGAAGGACCACAAGGTGCTTTGAATAAGACTATCCAACAGGGCTCGCTGAGCTTTATAAACGATCGGTACAACGCCGGTGTATACGGCGTGTAGCTCTGGTTCGCGATTGCCAATCCCTGAGTCGCCACCCAACGAGCGTCGCACGCGGGAGCCACCATGTTCGCCGGCTACGATCGTGTGCGGCAGCGAACCAGATATCGTTCGCATGTCCGAATCGCTGAAATTACCCACCAGTACCACCGCGTCGGTCGCGTTTAAACGTTCCAGATTGGTCAACGTTATCGAGGTTGGATCAACATCCGTGCTGAATACGCGACAGCGAGCATTCACCAAGAGCGAGCTCAAGGTTTCAACGTGTGGGGCGGTTCCCATCGCCGTTTGGTCAACATGGTTCTGCGCAAGTATCGGCTTAACGGTATTGATTGTGGCGGTGTTGTCTGTGGCAGACTCCGCACCCCGCGCTACATCGTTACTCGCTGCATTATTAGCAGACGGCTTGTCCGATGCGCTGGCGGGCTCCGCATTGGGCGAGGCGATGTCCTTGTTTTGGCCAGTGCGATCCCAAACCATGATCCTTGCGCCGCCGTAGCTGTTGCCTGGCGACCAGGCGGCTATTTGGCGGAGAACGCGATTTCGATCGACGTGTGCCTGGACTACCGGTTGGACAGCATCCTTGATTTCCGTAACCAGTTGACCATAGTCAACTCCCTTAAAGGCTGCGACACGCAAGCTAATGCGCCAAAGTTCGCATCCATCATCCGGGTCGATTTGCAGAAAGCCCGCGTCCATGAAGCCCTGACGACTGCTCTCCAGTCGCATGTTCAGTGCTTTGCGGTGCATGAAGCTGACAGTATTGCCACTGGCCGATGGCAGGGTGGGTGCAAAAGAAACCGCCGACATACATGAGCCGACAATGCCTTGGCCTTCAGCCCCAAATTTATCAGTGATCACTGCTTGCACGCGGGCAATCGTTTCCATGCGTTCCAGAAACGACAAGCGGTACAAGTCCTCGCTGCTCTGATGATGCGAAGCATCGCTGCCTAAGACAGAGTTTGGATCAAACTTGAGCACAATCTCCATCGGCACGAGCACGCCTAGGTTATCTTCCAGCCATGCGTAGTCACGCAGGATCCGCGCCTTGCTATCGAACAGCTCCAGCAGATTGATACTGGTCCGGTTGCGCGTAATACCCCAGCCGATCACGCCGATGACCAACAAGCAGGTCGTCATTACCAGGGCATGGTTGTTGACAAGTTTGCTCGCGAACCAGCGCCAGAATCGCTCGGCTTTGGTTAACGTTTCCAGTGGTGGCTGTACATCGTGACGCAGCCGAGCGGCACGAATATGAGCCGGTTCCACCCATCGTCGGCCAATATGAAACACATGCAGAGCGGCGGGCAGGAACAAGAACAGAATGCAGACCAGCGTGATCATGGCGATGGCCGAGTACAACCCAAACTTTTGGATCGGCACGAGTTCACTGGCGTACAACGAGATCAGTCCTAAGGCCGTCGTGATCGAAGACAGCGCGGCAGGCTTCCAGGCATGCACAACCGCACGCTCAACCGCGCCATGCAAGCCACCTTCGCGAATGGCGTCGCGATAATAGTTGATTAAGTGGACGGCTCCTGAGATCGAGAGCACGTAGACCAGGGAAGGCATCGACATCAAAATGGCATCGATCGTCTGGCCAGTAATCCAAACTGTTCCCAGCGAGGCTGCTGCGCTGACGACACCGGCAGAGAAGACAATCACTGTCAGCAGAAAACTGCG
>JADLDX010000283.1 GCA_020846515.1 Pirellulaceae bacterium | reverse complement strand
CTCAAGGCATCCCCCAAGCCTCTGTGGATTATCTTCTCGGAAAAGCAATCGACGCAGTTGAGTGAGTTAATGCGCGAGGCTGTGGCGCTGCTGCCTGAGAAGATGCGCTGGAAAGCCACCTTCAGCACCTACTGCACTAGCTTGCCGCCGGATGTGGATTGCAAAGTCCGGTGTGTGGTGGCCGGCAGCGATGAAGCTCGCATGTCGATCGCGCGGGGCGACGTGATCGACTTGACCAAAAAACTGGGTGTCCCGCCTGATTCACCGGCCGTATTGGCGGCCAGGGCTGGGCAGGTGATCGGCGGCGAAGAAAAGCCGGCTCCCAAGTCTCAATCGGTGCGGGCGTTACCTGCTTCATCCATCGGCGCTGCTGACAGCTTGGCCCCGGACGACGAATACGAGCTCCAACCCGAGGACCTCGTTAGCCAACCACCCACGGCGCCCAAAAAACTACCGCCACGTCCATTGGTGCCGCCCAAGCACTTGAAGGTTCCGCAAGCGGCTGCTCAACCGACTACCTCTATCAATCCCGTCTGGTTTATTGTCGGTGTCTCGGCCGTGATCGCCGCGCTGCTCTTGGCTGTTACCGCTTTCCTACTTATGCGTCCCAAACCCGCTGGCGGTGAGCAGGCTCAAAACAATAGTCAGACAGGCAATGCTCCTGCTCCAGAGCTACATCCTACAGCAACGCCCGACGCAACTCCTCTGCCGCTGGAACCGGTCAGGCCTCCCGTTCCTTCTCTACCCGAAGCCAGTGGTGACGTGGCCGGGATTGGCAAACCGGTGCCGAAGTTGATATGCAAGCCCACGGCCAAGGAACTGGATCTAGGTAAGGAAAGTTTAGGCCTTTCCACGCTGACACAAGTCTGCTTTGAAGGCAGTGATCGAACCGTTGAGCCCTCGAAGATCAAAATCAAACTCGATGGTCAAGACTTCAAGTTCCTTGAGGTCAGTTCCGAAGGTTTTCTGACTTGGAGTGGCGAAAAGCCAAAACTAAAAACAGAAACTCAGAGCTTTGAATTTGAAATTCTTTACGACATGGATGGTACGTCGGTCTCGACCAACTTTTCGCTCAGATTAAAAGCTGGCGCCAATCCAGATCTCGAGTTCAATATCGTTGATAGTACCCAAAAGACTCAACCTCAAGCCTATGCCCTTGGTGCGGTGCTAACACCCAGCTTCATTCGCGACCAAGATCCCGACGAGATCGAGCCAGGCAGCAATCGTCAGTGGACCTGGGAACGCAACAATCAAGTGGATGACAAATGGGCGCCTATTCATGACAAAGACAAGTATACGGTAACCCTGGCCGACATCGGTCAGCTCTTGCGCGTGAGATTGACTTATCCAACTCGCAACAACGAGGGCCACACCGTCGTCGTTTCGCCTGAACTGATCGTCATGGATGCCAGCGTGGTAGAAATTTCGGTGGAGAAACTGCTGGCTCCGATGACGCCCGATCAGAGTATCAGTGTCAAGGTGTCACCGCCTCAACTGAGCACGACTGCCGCGACCAGCTTGTCGTACGGGGAAAGCAAAACGTCGATCAATCGCGATACGCTGACGCTGCCCGCGGAGAAACTATTAGATAACGCGAGCATTGAGAGTATGGCTCGCGAGTTTGATGCGCTGCGAGCGGCGCATGTCAGGTATGCTGAATCGCTAGAGAAATGGAAAGGTCCGCGGCCAAACCTGGTACTCCAATTGATTCGTAACGAGCTTTTCCTTGGCAAGGTTGATACAAGCGCGTTGGAAGCTAAGTGTAACTGCGCGTTACAGCGGCGAAAGCTTGAACCGATCATTGCTCAAGTGCTTCGATTCGGCAAACTACAGGTTGCCAAAGACAAAAAAGAAAAAGAAGAGTTGGCCGAATTAGAGAAAGGTCTTGTTGAGATATTTGCTACTTATTCGAACAACACCATTATTCAGCCGTTAGTAGCGAAACTGCCACAAGAACAACGCGAAGCGATTCTCAGTCTGACGTCGGAAGCGGGCGAAATTTTTCGCGTCGCTTGGGAAGAGTTGGGCAATGCCGAGCAAGCCTTTTTTGATGCCCTCCAGGCAGCGGTCGACAAGGAACTTCCTTTAACCAAGGCCTTGGGTCGAATAGCCGTAACGCAAACATCATCCAGCACCGTCAACAATCCACTGGCGCCTCCCAAAGTTCAAAAGCTGATGGAGTGCGACATGGCCGTGCAGGTCATCGTTACCGTACCTGAAGCGTTGCGAGCTCGCCTTCAGAAGGTCATTATTCCCAAAGAAGCGGCCCCTCCCCCGGCGGCTGACAAACCCAAATAGGACACTTCAGAGGCTCCCTAGTGTTTCGCGGCTTTCATTCCGTCTGATGTTGGTTTTAGTAAAATCGTTATGTCCATCACCGATCAAATACGAAAGCAGTTGGATCAGCCTGATGCGTTGACCATGGAGGCTATTGAGCCTTTAGCGGAAGCGTATGGCCAGGAGACACAGCAGGCCAACGCTCGATTGGCCGAATGCATCCAGCTTTTGCGGAAAGGTCTGCGCAGCGAAGCGATCCAGCGCGCGTCGATGAAGCCCAACTTGCTGGACTGGTGCGCTCGACTGGACTTTCCGGAAATCGATGATTGGTTTGAGATCCTCAAGTTTTATGGCATCTCCGTACCACTGCTCTTGGATCGTGTCGCCGCCCAGCAGTTGCAGGAAGCCATCGTCGATGAGCAGCCACTGGAAGAATTGCTGAGACAACATCGCCGGTTGGCCATCGGCAAAGCGCCTCTCTCGTGGCGATTGAAGGTACTCCGGCGATTGGCAGAAATTGATTCTGTCAATGCTGTTTGGCGCGAAGACCAGGAGCAATGGGAAACGATTCGACTCAAGCAGATACCTTCTGAGCTCAACCGTGCGATAGATGCTGAGTCGCTGGCGGATGTACAAGACCTGGCTGCCGAACTAACTCGATCGGTCTGGGCTATTACGCCGCCTAAGGAATTGTGTAAACAGGCGACTGGGGCTGCGACATCATTGGTCTTCAAACAGCAGGTCGGCCGTCTGCAACGATTGATTGACAAGTTGCATGCCGCGTATAGCGAAGGTAATGAAACGGCGGCGGAAGGCCATTACCAGGCCTACACGTCCCATATTACACAGATGGTCAGCCCACCGCCACCAGAGCTGATCCAACGCGCGGAGCCGGCGATCGAATGGCTAACCGAGTGCTTGCAGGCTCGCGAAAAAGTGCAGATCTTTGAACTGAATTCAGCCGCCTTGGAAAACTTGCTGCAAGGTAAAGCGTCGTTGGCGGACCTAGAGCGCGCGTACTACGACGTGGCGTCGATGCAGATGGGCATCGATCCAATCTTGGAACAGCGTTACGAGACCAAGATTGCCCAACTGAAACAGCATTCGCTTCGACGAACGCAAATGTATTTTGTGGGCGTAGCGACCACGGCTGTTACCCTGTTAGTGGTTTTCGGTCTGTGGCAATGGAATCGCTCGCAGCGACAAGCCGTCAGCGACACGGTCGCCCAACTGCAAGGTTTCATCGACAGTCAAGATTTCACTGCTGCCGAAGGAGTCATTAAGCAACTCTCCGACAGTGGTTCGTCGGTCTCGAAAGCCGCCGAAGTGATTGCTTTGGTCGAAAGCCTCAAATCGAAACAGGCGGCCGAAAACGAACGACGTCAGCGAGTTGAAGCGTTAATTGCCGACGCGGACCAGGACGATCATTCCGCCATCGATATCAATAAAGTCATCTTGGCGGAAAAGGAGGCGAAAGCACCCGATGAAGTGATTCGCATCAAACGCGTGCGCGCCAATTTGGAGAGCTATGAACGCTCAGTCAGCGACATTCAAACCGCTTCGGTCAAGAAAGCTGTGACGAACTTTGAATCCAAGCTGCTCGCGATTGAAGCTTTGCCGCTGGATGAAATCCAGGACTCTGAAATTGATTCGATCGTCATCGATCTCAACAAGTTACCGGGCGATTTTCCAAAAGCCTTGAGCACGGCCACGCTGGTGCGTCCCGCTTTGGAGCGAGCAGCGTCGATTAAAGATAACGCCCGGAAGCGGCGAGACGAAATATCATTGCGACAGCGCTCGATGCGTGGCCTGCGCGGCGCAGCGACGCTGTTCGCCTTCACCACGGAGATGAAAGATTACGCTGATCGTTTGCCCGGAGACAAGCTGGCTCGCGCTTTCTCGGAGGCGTTGTCCGAACAAGCCATGTGGCGAAACGTCGATGACTGGAACGCATGGTGCGCAGCGGTTATTGCTGCCGGCGAAGGGGGACTGTCCAGCGATGAATTGCGCAACGTAGCTGCGACCCTAAAAACGATCCATAAAAATCTGTCGGGTCTTCCCGGTGCGAGCGTGGTTGACGAACTAGAGCAGATCGCCGCCGCCAGCGACACGCGTACCATGATCTTGAAAGGTCTGGTCGAACAATTTGCCGTGAACCCAGCCGATGTCAACGCGGTCAATGCCAACCAATTGGCGCAGCTTGTAACGCTGATCGCACCCGGCAAAGCGGGCAAACGATACTTTATGGATCAACAATCTAGGGCCCGTAATGCGCTGGCTATTAGTAAATTGACGGAATACTCCAAGATCACTTTGCCGGTCATTATCAACGAGACGCTGCAAAGCGAAGAGATCGAATTTAAGGGCGTGGTGACGTTCCATGAAGAACCAAGAGCCTCCGTCCGTAAACTAGGCGAGCTCTTTCATCGCAAGGATTTTCTCGACAACTGGGATAACCAGATGATCTTTGCGATGGGCATGGTCATTGGGGACAAGAAGCTAGATGCCAACTTGAAAGAGTTTCTATTGGAAGCCGTCATCAAAGCGGCGGGCGAAGGCAGCATGTACCTGAAGGATGTCCTGGCACCGGCTGAGAAACTGTTAGGAGATACGCGAGAGAAACGCGACTATTGGTTTGTACCAGCCGAAGCCAACTATGAACTGTCGCCCGATCTCAAGCTCGCCCTCACGCAAGGTGTTCAAAAGGCGCGAGTAGACCAGGGTGCGTTCATGGCTCGCCTGGCCGGCGCTGCTCGGACAAAGTTTACTTGGGTTGGTGCGATCATGCGCGATAACAGTGACAGTTTAGAAGCCTGGTTGGCCAAGCCCGATTGGCAGGATGGGGAATTGTTCACGGTGGTACCAACCAACAAGAGTCAGGGCGTTGGGCAGCTGACAAAAATTGGCTTTATTCGCAACAAGCAAACCACCTTGGATGGGTCACCAGACAAACTGCTGGTCGGTCGCCCCCTTTACTGGCTGGCTGCTCCGAATTCACCCACTGCGAAGACGACATCAACTCCTGCGGCAAAATAAGGACTGGAACGATAGTGAGCGTAGTCTACGAACGCATTTACATTCGCTTTAAAGGCCGCGTCTTGGGACCGTTGGCACACGAAAAAGTCGTTGAACTGGTGGCGCGTGGACAGATCACTCGCGATCAAGATATGTCCAGCGATGCCGTAAACTGGACCAAAGCGAGTGAGTTCACGACCTTTTTTCCGCCAGTTCAAACGACAAGCGTTAAGGCCAACCCAGTCGCGGTTCAACCAGTCACGCCCGCTTATGAAAGTTGGTTTGTCAACGTTGATGACCAGGCCGACAAAGCATTCGACGAACCGCAAATCAAGCAAATGATCGCCGCAGGTACAATTCAACCTTCAACACAGATGTGGAACCAGGAGTTAGGTGCCTGGCAAGACGCCGTCCTCATTCGGCCACAATGGTTCATGGGTACCAACCAGGTGAGTAATCCGAGTGGTGCGACTGGCCCATCGGAAACAGGCGAGGTAACGGTTCAGTCGATTGGACAATTGTTATTGTCCGCTCGCAACTGGCTGAATTTCTTATCGATCCTGGGATTGATCGTTTCTACGATAACGCTGTTTGTCATCACAGGTTTGTTTTTGTACGCCGTCGTTAGCGAACTGAATGTCCCAGTGAAATTGGCAGCGGTCATCGCAGCCGGTGGTCAACTATTGTCATTTGCGGTTGGGCTATACTTTTTCGTTCGACTCAACAAATATGCCGGTCTGCTGACAGCCATAAAATTCCGTAACGAAGCCGCCGAAGTGAATGCGGCCGTAGTCGGACAAAGGCATTTATGGCCGACATTGACGCTCGCTTGTTTATTGTGGACCATCGCCACCCTGGTTGGTATGCTGGCGCTGATCGTAGCCTGGCAACTACAACCCAAAGGGGATGATGAACAGTTCACGTACGCCCCCTCATCGCTCCTGGTTAAGCCAGGCACCATATAGAAAGTTATTCCATGTGGTACGTCCGCATCGGTTCTCGTCTGCGCGGTCCATTTACTGAAGATCAGTTAAAGCTGCTCCGGAAACGCGGCGAGCTGTCTTCCGTGCATCAGGTTTCACAAGATCAGCGAGTTTGGGAACCAGCGGGAACACTTTTCCAGCAGTGGGAGGGAAAAGGTGTTGAGCCGGCCGTCGAGAGTCCGGCGAAACCAGCCATAACCCCGACGACCACGCAGGACGCCTGGTACTTCTCATCGCCCAAAGGCGAATCGGTTGGACCGATGTCTCGGCAGCACCTGGGGCAGTTAGCAGCTGCGGGACAGATCACCAGCCGAACTTTGATTTACGGTCCTGGGTATTCAAGTTGGACCGCGGCTGGGCAAGTGGATTTCTTAAAACTCAGTCCCCAGAAAAAATCGCGTGGTCTGGCGCTGCCAATTGCTTTGGTGACCTGTTTGTCACTGGCATTGGTCGGCACGGCTGGCTATGTGGTTTATCTGACCGGTGGTTTTGCCGATGCTAGTGGCGCGAGGGAGGTCGGCAGCGAGTCAGGCGAAGTTAGCAACGTCAGTAAACCGGATTCCAAACAGACATTAGCCAGCTCAAATAGCAAGTCGCGAAAGGCGGGCAGCAAGGGGGCGTCGGCAGACGCCACGTTGACTGAAGCGATGGAGGAACGGCTGACCAACGCGACGGGACTGGTTTATCTGTGTACCAGATGTACCCTTGGCTCGCGCGTGATTGATTTGACCCCTCTGAGCTCCGGTACCTGTTTTGTAGTTACCAAAGAAGGCGGAATTGTGACCAACCGACATGTGGTTGACATCCAGCCAGAGATAGCCAAAAACCCGAAGCTGGCTGAAGTGATCCAAGCACAAAAAACGGATTGCGAAAGCAAAGGTGGCAAATATTCGATTGGTGTCTATGTCTTCTTAGGTGAAATGAAATGG
>JADLDX010000282.1 GCA_020846515.1 Pirellulaceae bacterium | reverse complement strand
TCGACTTTTGAATCAGAACTTGGCCCCACAGTCAGGGTAGGATCGGTGCTGCGCGGGGCAATGGAACTGGGGCGAGCACTGGAGGCTGAAAGAGTCAGTTCGGTGCTTTGCGCATCGGCTTGGGAAATCTGAGTGTAGCCGGCTAAGGAAACGCTAGCGCCTTCTGATACAGCTCCAGCTATTTCCAAACTAGGTATCTTCGGACCACTGGCAAGCGCTGCCGGCACATTCAAAGAGGGAAGTTGATTGGCCAGTGAGTCGGTAAGCGCCGACGCGCTCAGTGGACGTCCTGCAAACTTGTCTACGGCGCCGCGACCATCAGCGATCCACATGTTCCATTGGATCTGCAATTTGCCTAGTGTTTCGTAGCCATAATGATCGCGCACTGCCGACTCCCAGCGTCCGGACTGCATGCCTTGCTCGAGAAACTTCACAAAGTTCTGCGGCCCACCCTGCGCGATCAGGAACTCAACCACCGAGTGGCCTTGGGCATACAGAGGCATGATATCTTTCGGGTAGTCCTTTAATGAGAACATGCGATTGAAAGACATGGCCCGACCGGTTTTCATGAAACTGATGAGCATCTTCTTATGTATGCCCTGTTCGGAATCATGTTCCACCGTCGTACAAGCCCCTTCATCGGCCCACCGTGGTACATGGACGTTCAGTGGTGCAAAGTGGCTGGCGAGGATCGTATGGGTGATTTCGTGCGGTAGAACGCTGTCGAGTATGCGCTCGGGTGTACCTTGCACCCTCATTTCCCAATCGCCGACATTGCCATTGTGCAACACAAAACGCGTTTCGCCACCGGCACCTAAACGAGAGCCACTGATAACTTGAATGGGACAACGTCGCGACCAATTCGGCAACTCATGCCCCAACCAGTGCACTGCCAATTCACGTCGTAGTCGTTCTGCCGCTTGGGATACAGCCTCAGTCAACTTTGGGTCACTGCATAGTACGATGAAGTTCTCCGATTGACCCAAATTGCGCGGAGCCATCGGAGCTGCTGAGCTCATCGACGCTCCAGGTACTGGGCGGCCGACGAAGGCTGCCGGCTGTGCCATGCCCGGTTGCATCATGCCCGGTTGCATCATGCCCGGGTGTGTCATGCCCTGCATGGCTGGCGGAATCATACCGAAGCCAGCCGGCGCCGAACTGGCACCCATAGGGGGACGGAACGCAAAGGGCGGTTCAAACTGAGCTGGCGAAGAAGTTGATAAGAGGGCTGTAGTCAGCCAAAACGCGGCGCATAGCGCCACCGCGCCCATCCATGGGCGATCGATACGAGCTTCCATGCTCGAAGACTCCTAATTGTGGTTGATCTGGGGTCATCCCGCAGCGAGTCGTTGGCAAAACTGGTCGAGCTCCTCCAAGCTGTCCCAAGTACCTTCGCATCGCCACTATTGCGGCCAGCGCGAGTCTAGAGAGCCACTGCGGACACGACCAGAGCAATCTTGAACTCTTTTTGCCGGATTAATCGGTATCTTCGATACTAGCATAGGAGTGCTTCCCAGCCTTTGAGCAATCATCCCAGAGCTTGCATGGGGCTGGCCAACTGCAACCTACCGTTCTTTCGACGGTTTCGTTCCAGACAAGAAGAACAATCGACGAGTCGCGGAGCGATTCGTCTACGCCCCCTAAATTACTACCGCCTCAATCCTGATCATGTCCCATTCGGCTTTATATCCTACCGCGCGAGATCGCCAGGCAACCCGCCAGCTTATCGGGTGGTTGCTGGCGGCTTTGGCATTCAGTTTCCTGGCTTTGGTCACCCGACTGAATGAGGTCACGCACGATGCGTTTCATGAGATGGCGCTGTTTCGCGAGTTCGTCGTAACTGGCGTCTTTCCCCAAGTTGATCTGTTTGCGTATACGCCGACGGTTAATCCTTCGGTGCATCATGAATGGGGCACCGGCGCAGTCCTGTATTTCGTAACGACGACCACGGGACTGGGGCTGACAGGGTTGACCATTTTGCGATTTGCGTTGATGGGCACGTTGTGGTCGATGCTCTACCGCGTTGCCCGGTTGCGCGGCGTGCATCCCATGTTATTCGCCATGCTCGCAATAACCGTCTACCCCATGTTATGGGTTGGGTTCGCGACGATCCGCGCCACGCTGTTTACGCTGGTCTTCCTGAGTATTCAATTGTGGATGCACGAAGTGGATCGTCGCGGGGGACGTTATTGGCTGGTCGCCTGGTGGTGCATGTTGGTGGTCTGGCTCAATATGCACGCTGGTTTTATCGTTGGCGTCGGTCTGCTGGGATTGCATGCCGGTCAACGCTTTTTGACGCATTGGTATCAATCGGGTTCATGGCGACTGGCCTGGCGGGCTACCTGGCACCTGGCCTTGGTGCTGCCGATGGTGGGTTTGGCGGTGATGGTCAATCCTTATGGCAGTCAATATGTGCCGTACTTGATCAAGGCCATTGGCATGCCGCGTCCGTTGATCGCCGAATGGTGGCCGCTGTGGTATACCCATGACCCGCTGATCACGCTCGGGCTGTTCGCGATCTCGACAGTATTGGTCCTATTAAGCATTCGTCGTCAACCGCTCGGTAGTCTTTTGGGACTGGTTGGCTTATGTGTCTGTGCAATTTTGGCCATCAAGCATTTGCGACATGGTTCTATTTATGCGGTCGTGTGGATTGCGTATGGACCAGCCTGGCTGACACATACGTCATTGGGTCGCGAGATTGTGCGGTTTATCAACAGCCGCAGGCAGTTGGCATTGCCAATAGCGCAGGCCATCGTAGTTGCCTGTCTCGGCTGGGCCGTAAGCTTTGAGTGCTGGCAGACGACCGTCAGTGGTCAAACGACACGACAAAGTACCTGTTATCCCCTGGGTGCCATACAATATTTGCGCGAGCATCAGTTTCGCGGTAACTTACTGACTCCGTTTCATGCGGGCGCTTTCGTATCTTGGGAACTTTATCCCGATGTGAAAGTCAGCCTGGATGGTCGTTATGAAGTAGCGTATCAGCCACCAGTTTTTGACGAGCACTGGGAATTTTTTGAGGCTCACTCCAATTGGCAGCGGCTACTGGACAACTATCCGCACGATGCGATTCTGGTCGACCAGACAGCCAAGGTCAGACCTCTGTTGGAACAGTTCCGCAACTCTACAGCCGACTGGCAGTTTGTGTACGAAGACCCGTCTTACATCGTGCTGGCACGTCGCGGATCCTCTTTGCCGCCTGTCGTGCGTCAGGCTCCTGGCGATTTGGCACAGCGCTAACTAAATCGCTCTTGGATTGGCATGCCCGATCGCGTTGAAGGTGCGAGTCGCTGGCCTTGCGCCCTTTGCTTGGGGATTCAGTGTTGCTACCATGCTTAACCTTGGAAACACTGTCTTTGAAAATGCATGATGTCCAGTCGTTACCCGATTACCAAGCACATAACCATCTTCTTCGCCTCGTGGGGCGTGGCCTTGGTCGTATTGGTATTGCGCTGGACGTGCCGTGTCCGCGTTCACGATGACCCTCGACCACAACTGCGCGCCTCCGGTCGGCACTATATATTCTCGGTGTTGCACGCTCATCAAGTCTCGGCGATTGTCGATAGCGAACGGGGCACCGGGGCAATGGTGTCGCGTTCGCTGGATGGACAGATCATAGTGCCAGCCTTGTGGGTCCGGGGTGTGATTCCCGTTCGAGGATCGGGTGGCAAAGGACGTGGAACAGGCCGAGGTGGTCGCGAGGCGCTCGATGCATTGATCGCGCACGTCAAGAGCGGTCGACCGGCCTAACTGGCGGTGGACGGCCCACGTGGTCCGCGTGGCCATGTCCATAAAGGCGTGGCCGTTATGGCGCGAACCTGCGATGCGGCGATTTTGCTGATGGTGCCAGTGCCAACCCGCCGTTGGGTAATCTCGCGCAGTTGGGATCGCTTGCAGATTCCATTACCGTTCTCGCGCATCGATGGCTACTTTGCCCAGCCAATCTTTCCGCAAGAAGACGAAACCGCCGAACAGTTGCGGCAACGCATCGAAAACTCATTGCAGGATCTGGAACACAAACATGATCCGCAAGAGGCCCGATTCAATGCGGACAGCCAAGCGGAATTGAAGGCGGACTAAACGGTTGGTGGCTGACCGCAATACCGTTCAATTTTCCATCTACTTAAAAGCGGAATCGGCGCAAGCCGTCCGGTTCTAATTGAAGCGGAATCGGCGCAAGCCGTCCGGTTCCTACTTAGAGCCGTCCGGTTCCGCCTGGCTTTTCTCTGAGAAACACCGGGCAGCTTGCGCTGCTCCGCTTAAACGTGAACGGTATTGTGGGTCAACGTCGTTAAACACAATACCGTTCAATGAAGGGCGTTTTCACGTAGGCGAGTCTCTCCGAGACTCGCGAATTTCACCAAAAGGCTCAGGACTCGCGTCTCGGAGAGACGCGGCTACGTGCTTCGTTGAACAGTATTGTCGTTAAACAGCCAGCCCACCGAACCGACACAATCTTGCTTCCCCGCATTGCAGGGGGAACGGCGGTGCGCTAGCATATGGGGGGTGCTGCAGCATGGGTGTCTGCGGCGTCATAAATGGACTTGCGACCCGGCCAAGGTGAATAGCATGGCAGAGACGACCGTCGAAGAGCGGCGAGCGCGTTATGAACGCGTGTTGGGCGCCGCCACTCAATTGGATCAGTTCACCGCTTCCGAAATTCAACGTCAGTCCTTTGAAGCTCGGCCGACGTTTGTTTCCCGCATTCTCAATCAACTGGCCGCCGAAGGCGTGTTGCAGGAATCGGTTGAAGGTACGACCAGCCAGTTTCGCTGGAAACGTAGACCAGAGCAGTTCTCGATTGAGGGCTGGATTGAGCGGCAGATTTGCGGCAAACAAATTACGCAAACCCCGATGGCCGAGCGTCCGAGAGAACGCTTAATGCGTTGCGGCGCTGAGAATCTGCGTACCGCGGAGCTATTGGCGATTCTGATCCGTACCGGTCGCAAGGGCGAGTCGGCTTTGGAAGCCGGAGAGCGTATTGCCAATCGTGCTGGCGAGCGTCTGGATGCCATGCGCGGCTGGTCGGCCGCTGAATATAAAGAGGTTAGTCGCGTGGTCAGTGATACGGCCTTCTGTCAAATCATGGCCGGTATTGAACTTGGTCGTCGTGTTGCCGAAGCCATGGGGGCGGATCGCGAGCCACCGATGAAGATCAACTCGAGCCTGGCGGCCATCGATTATTGTTGCCGAACCTTCGCCCGACTGGCCGTGGATCGTCGGCAAGAGGAGTTTCACATTGTGACCCTCGATACCAAACTATTTCCGATTCGCACCCATCAGATCACCATTGGTACCCTCGATGCCAGCCTGGTGCATCCGCGCGAGGTCTTTCGGGCAGCGATTCGAGATGCTGCCTCTTCCGTTCTATTGGTGCACAATCATCCCTCTGGCGATCCTACTCCCAGCCGCGAAGACTTTGAGGTCACGCAAACACTTGAAACGGCTGGCAAGATCTTGGGCATTCATGTGATCGACCACATCGTCGTGGGCGGTTCTACGGCCGTCAGCATCGGGCAATTACGCTCTCGCTGACTGAACCGTTCATTGAACCGCTGTTTGAACCGCTAACTGAACCGTTGAGTGCTCAGTTACCAGCGTCCGTACCGGTGCTGGTCGCGGTACTGGTTGCCGTACTGGTCGCGGTACTGGTTGCCGAGTTGGTGGTGGTCGATTCTTGCAGAGGCTCGACGCCGTCCACGAAACTCATCAGCGCTTTGTTGCGATAAGGTTGTTGCAGCTTACGAACGGCTTTGCTTTCGATCTGACGCACGCGTTCACGGGTGACGGAGAAGATGCGACCAACTTCTTCCAAGGTATACGCATAACCGTCGGCCAGGCCGTAACGCAATCGCAGGATTTCACGTTCGCGATAGTTTAGCGTTTGCATGGCTTCGTTGATGTGATGCTTGAGCGACTCTTGGTTGGCTTCATACAATGGATCGTCATCACGATGGTCTTCCAGGAATTCACCGAAGTAGCTGTCATCGTGATCGCCCACTGGTTGATCCAGCGAGAGTGGCTGACGTGCCATCTTGATGATGACGCGAGCGTCATCGATCGATAGTCCGGCGCGTTCTGCAGTTTCTTCAACCGTTGGTTCTCGACCGAGTTCCTGGACCAATTGACGGGTCACCAGGCGAACCTTGCTCATGGTATCGATCATGTGCACTGGTACGCGAATCGTACGGCTTTGGTCAGCAATGGCTCGCGTGATCGCTTGACGAATCCACCAGGTGGCATAGGTCGAGAACTTGAAACCGCGTTCGTATTCGAACTTGTCCACGGCTCGCATCAGGCCAGTGTTGCCTTCTTGAATCAGGTCCAGGAAGCTCAGGCCACGATTGCGATATTTCTTGGCGATTGAAACCACCAGACGGAGGTTACCAGCGCTCAGGTCTCGCTTGGCAGCGTCATACTCATGACGATGACCGGCGGCGCGGCTGACGCGTCGTTCCAGCGTGGCTGGACTTTCATAGGTGATTCGCATCAGGTATCGCAGTTCGTCCAACAATTGGCTCAGCGAGTGACCTTCGGCATAACCGGAAGTGCGAGCGATCTTGATCTGAGCTCGTAGTGTCCGCATGCGAGCCGAGATGTCTTGCAGTTTGGCGAACAACGGTTCCAGGCGATTGGTCCGCAGATTCATCTCTTCCACTAAACGTACCGCACGATTGCGGCGACGCACCAATCGCACCCAAGCTTCGCGACGCGTTTTCTTGTCCAGCTTGCGATTGATCGCGGTGTAATAGTCATGATGATTGCGCAACAGCAGGCTACGCAGCGTGGTCACGTTTGGACCGATACGGCGCATCAGGCTTCGCTTTTCAGTCGCGTTGGTTACGCTGACTTCGATGGTGCGATCCAAACGCAGTTTGCCGTCGCGAACTTGCTCCAACAGTTTGGTGGCCCCTTGCAGCATAAAGTCGGTGCCCAACATCCAGTGCCGATACTTGCTGCGGGTTCGTTCGATCTGGCGAGCCGAAGAGATTTCTTCTTGACGAGTCAGCAATGGAATTTGACCCATTTGCATCAGATACATGCGAACGGGGTCATTGGTACCAGTCACTTCCTCTTCGAGATCTTCCAGGTCTCCCTCTTCGATCAGATCCGAATCCAGTTCGTCGCTGATGCTGACATCCAGTTCGTCGTCCAGTGTGACGCCGGCGATCTCTTTGGTCTCTTCGAAGTGTTCTGCTGCGTGATCGAAGTGGCCATCGGCCATAACGTCCACTTCGGCGTCAAAACCATCTTCCAGATTCATGCGACCGCGGTAGCTCTTCTTCATAGCAAACCTCTCTGTGGCATCGAGCAACTGGGAGTGCCTAGACTGCTTGGGCAATCAGTGCATTCGGGGAATGACTCGAAGAAAAGCAATGTCAATACCAAAGAGAAAAAACTTAGGTATGGAGGCAGTGTAAGTGCTTGCAGGGTAAGGGTTTGCGGCTGGAAATCATATTTTTTGGGCAGGGCCACCGCGTCCTCAATATACAACAATGATGTTTTTCCACTCGGTTTATGATGCAAAAAAGCCACGACCTCTACTCGATTGAAACGTCCCCCGTCGTAACCTCCGGTCCCTGCGAGTATGCTTGGAGAATCCATATCCTTAGCCAAGTCGGGCTGTTGGGCAAACCGTCGGCCCTCAGCCGCCTCTGAGTGCAAGTGAACGGCCCATCGTTCCCTATGAGCCGCTGTGGACTGGCTCGTAAAATGTTACCTGGGCGAGACTTATGGAAATTGCACGCAGGTTTCTATCCCAATGACAAACGCTTTGGATGATCTGTTGGCCGATGCCGGCTCGACCGAGAAACGCCGTCGACTGCTGGAGACACTTGGTTGTCGCGATCTTGATATAGCCCTGGTAAGTCTTCAGACCTTGCTCGACTTGGGGATTGTCAGCGAACTGGTCGTGGTTTGTCTGCGACAGTTAACCACCATTTTGCCGACCAGTCCCAATGCGGATCGCGGTTTAACCAATCTGGTGAGCTATATCGCTGCGTCGCGCTCACCTCAAGCCCTACTGGCCCTGTTCGAACGCGATCAGGCGGCTTTGCCGACGCTCATGCACATTCTTGCGACCAGCCAAAGCTGGTCCGAACAGCTGATCACCGACCCCGAGAGTTTTGACCTTTTGCGGATGACCGAAGGCTTGCCGGTATCTCGCAGCATTCTCGTTGATGAACTGGCCACCGAGGTCAGCGGTCTGCTCGACCCCCAAATGGCCGCACGCAGTTTGCATACGTTTAAGCAACGCGAAACGATGCGGATCGCCTTCGGGGATTTCATCGGCGCGTTACCAATTGAGACCGTTGCGCAACAACTCTCGACGTTGGCCGAGGCGATTATCGAGACGGCGATCCGTTTAGCTCAGCGCGAGGTTGCCTCGCGGTTCGGTGTTCCACCGGCCGCCAACGGCCAACCAGCGCGGATGTCGGTCATCGGTTACGGTGATCTAGGTGGCAATGAACTCAGCTACGCACCGCGACTGGATCTGATGATGATCTGCGATCCCGTCGATGCGCCGCCTGGCGGTCGCGGCACACCGCTGGCCGATTACTTTGAACGCGTCGGAAAACGCGCCGTACAATTGATTACGGACAATACCTACGTCAGCAGCCAATACGTAGTCCACTGCGATCTTCGCGCCATGATCTCGCGCGATACTCACGTTGCGCCCATTGATGCGGCCCGGCGCTACTACGAGAACCAAGGTCAAACCTGGCAACGCCTGTCGTTCATCAAAGCCCGCCATGTGGCCGGCGATGCCGCGTTGTCCCATGCGTTTCTGTCGCAGTTAGAACCCTGGGTCTTTCGACGCTATCTGAGTCGCAGTGATATCACCGAAATCGCAGCGCTCAAACGGCAATTGGGCAAACGCGTGCATGATGCCGGCCAGGAACAGAGCAACGTGCATAATCGCGCTGGTGGTGTCCGGGATATTCAATTCTTGATCCAGTATCTGCAATTGCTCAACGGTGGAGAGTTGCCCGAGGTCCGCCTGGGCAATACGCTCGATGCGATCGGTGCTTTGGAACGCACCGGTTGCCTTACGGCTCAGGAACGCAGCGTGCTGGACGATAACTACCGGTTCTTGAGAAAGGTCGAGCATCGATTGCAGGTCGTGCTTGGACACGATACCGAAACATTACCCACAACCGACCCGGACCGGAGACAGTTCTTGATTGCTACCGGTTTTGTCGCCAGCGACGGGGCCGCTGATACCAGCGTGCTGACGCAACAATTGGATGAACGCACCAAACGCAATTCGCGCATTTTGGATCACCTCTTAAGCGAGACGTTCACCGTTGAATCTGGTGAAGTGGCCCCGGAGACCGATTTGATCCTGGAGCAATCACCGCCAGCGGCAGAAATCGTTCGCCTGCTATCACCTTACAAGTTCAGCGATGTGCACGCCGCTTATCGCGAGTTCATCGCATTGGGACAGGAACAAGTCAGTTTCTTATCGTCGCGGAGGTGTCGGCACTTCTTGGCGGCCATCGCGCCGCGATTGCTGCAATCGTTTGCCAAGACACCCTCTCCCGATGTGGCTCTGTCGACACTGCGGCGCGTCAGCGATAGTTTGGGTGGTAAAGCCGTGTTATGGGAGCTGTTTCAAAGCAGCCAACCCGCCATGGAATTGTGTATCCGCCTGTGCGCGACCTCTCCCTACTTGATCGCGATCTTGACCTCCAACCCGGGTATGATCGACGAACTGATCGACTCGCTCATGCTCGATCGCCTGCCCACGACTCAGCATATCGAAAGTTTGTTGGCTGAATTGTGTCGCGGAGTCGATGACCCAGGCCTGGTACTGCATAGTTTCAAGAATTCGATGCACCTGCATATTGGTGCTCGCGATGTTTTGGGCAAGGATGAGATCGTTGATACGCATCGGGCGCTTTCGGACGTGGCAGAAGCCTGTTTGAAGCAGACCATCGAGCACGAGTTTCATCGGCTGATTCAGAAACTTGGTGTGCCCATCGTCGCGGCTGGACCTCGCGTAGGCGAGGCGGCGGAGATGGTCGTTTTGGCAGTTGGCAAACTTGGAGGTCGCGAGCCGAATTATCACAGTGACCTGGATGTATTATTCCTTTACGAAGGCGATGGAACCACGCGCCCGCTATTGCCTCATCGCAGGCATGACTCCATCGCCAATCGCCTCTTCTTCAATCAGTTAGCGCAGCGCGTCGTCAAGTCGATTACGCGCGTTGGTCCGGCGGGCCACTTGTATGAACTGGACGCGCGGCTGCGACCGCTGGGCGGCAGTGTCGGACTTTGCACCACTCTGGATGACCTGGAAAAATATTTCTGCTGTGGCCCAGCCCAACTCTGGGAACGTCAAGCACTATGCAAGGCTCGTCCCGTCTGGGCTAGTCCGGCCATCTTGCCCAGGGTGGCCGAGAGCGTCCGGGCCATGTTGACTTCGCTCGATTGGCAACCAGAGCATGCGACCGATATTCAGCGACACCGTGTTCGTCTGGAACAAGGTGCCGCGCCAACCAACATTAAACGCGGGTACGGCGGTACGCTGGACATTGAGTTTATTGTGCAAATGCTCCAGCTAAAACATGCACGTGCCGAGCCCGACGTGTTGGTGCCAGGTACGCTCGACGCACTGGCCAAGCTGCTGCAGTTTGGTTTCCTCAACCAAGACCAAGGCCGAAAGCTCTCGGCCAATTACCGATGGCTACGGCGCGTCGAGTCCGGACTGCGATTGATGAACCTGGCGGCCAGGCACGAGTTGCCCACCGCCAATGACTTGCTGGATCAGTTGCAGTTCCTTTTGCAAACCACTCGTCACGCCGATTGGTCTATTGATATCCAAGCTGACAACAATAGTCATCCGCTGGGCAGCACTTGCACGGCCATTCGCCAACAGAACAGGCAGATCTTTAAAAGCGTGTTTGCATCTTCCTAAAAGTAAGCCTCAACGCGGGAATTGGTGATTCGCTAAATCGCTAATGCATCGCAATCAAGATCAATCGAGCCCCATCAAGACCATTCTCAATGTTGGGCTTACTGAAATTCAGAGGGCAACTTTTGTTGAGCCGTCATAGCCGCTTCGCGACTAGTCAGGGAGATCAGGCCACCATCGGCATTATCGATCAAGACCCAAATCAATTTTTGCTCTTCAGACTTGAGGTCATCCAGCGGCTGGACTGGGTTGCCACGCTTAGCCAAGAGCGTTAGCGCGGCGCGCACCGATTGGTTCTCGATCTTGAAATCTCGAATCTGTTGATTTCGCGTAATACCACTGCGTTGGAAGGCCGCGCCATCCAATTCGAATCGCAGGGGCTTGCTCCCGGCGGGCAGTTTTTCGTTGGCTGCTTCGCCTATGGCGGCCAGTACATTCTCGATGCCCGTTTGGTCGATGACCAATTTAATTGATCGATCAAGTATTTGCGGCGCTGTCATGGGCGGCTGGGCGGGAGTACCGCTGCCAGATGTGGCCGCCACGGCCCCGGCACTGGTCGTCGAAGCGGGCTGAAACGCCATCCAACTTGCGTAGACCAAATTGGGAGCAGCGCTTAGCGGTAAGTAGCCATTGGCGATCGCCTGGCCGTTCTCCGATCCCACTCGAGTTTGCGCATCTAGCGCGCGGAGCATACTTGGATAGCGATTGGCCACTGCTCGCCAATAAGGGTGCGGCAATTCATTGACTAACCAATTCTCCATATCCAGTGCCAGCTTTCCCTTAGTGTCGGCTAGCTTTTGTTGATTGACGGCTGCATCGCGATCGGTGGCACCGGTCAATCTCAGTTCATAGAACCAGGCGTTGCCCAGACTTCCGAGGCTACTGGTGAACATCGCGCCACGCATATCGCGAGCCAGCCATTGTTGAAGATTAGACGCCAATCTAGGTGGTACGCGCTCCAACCATGAACGTCCCTCGGTAAACAGAAAGATGGGATTGACCAACAGGTTCAGTTCCGATTGCCGATCGGTGGCTTGCCAAAGTTGTTCCATCTGACTGGACAGCGGTCCGGACCCACCCGCTGCGCCGGCCACTTCACGCATCATTTCCAACGGACCAAACGCAAACTCGGTAACGCTTTGCGAATCAACCAACGGTTGCGTGGCGACATAATACGCGTTTGCGCCACTGACCAGCAGCGACTGCTGGTCAACCTTGTTCTCGCTGGGCCCCTTCCAGGCCGTCTTCAACTCACTCAACGTCCGTCCGTTGGTCAACTGCACACGCAAGGCATATTGGGGCACCCCGCTTTGACCGGGATAGGCGGCGATAACTACTTGTTCGATCTGTTCCATGGCGATGCCGCTGACTTGATTTACCCATTGCCATAACGGCGACAACTCTTCATCGAGCAGTTTCAACAGTTGTCGGTTCTCTGGCTGGGATAGCAGCGATGCCGGACGTAGGGCAGCGAAGAACTGCCCGCCGGGCGGTAGGAGATCCAGCGGAATCGGCTCGGGGGCTCTGGGCGGCGCCCACAGCGCATTGGGGTCGGCGTCGACCAGTTCAAATCGTTCGGCACGCGGATCGGCCGGTGGTACAGCAGCGTCAGGTTGGCCGGATGCTCCAGAGTCGGTGCCGCCACCATTGCCTGCCGCCGCGGTGGCCGGCTTCGTCTTCACCGAACTGCGCGGCGCGAAACCCAGACCACCATTGATGACCGCGATCACCAGCAACAAAACGAGCAACGCACCACCACCAATGACTGGTGTCAGCCAGTTGCTAGATTTCGCTCGTTTACCGGCTGTCTTACGCACCGACGATCGAACTCCGGACGATCGAGCACCCGGCGTCGCGCGTCGCGCAGGTGGTTTGCCCGGCAGAGCCCGTTTAGGTGCCGCCGCGGAAGAATCCGACTGCGCTGGCTCGCTTTTCGAGTCGGCCGTCGCCGCCACCGTTTCCGAACTCACGGTTGTTTCCGTCAGACTGGTCGCAGCCGCATTGGTTGGGACAGCCGCGACACTAGTCGTTGTTGGATTTACAGTTGGCTGAGCATCTAAAGGCTCCGACTGGTCCACGTTGATGGGCGCACTCGCAGGAGTGGGCTTACCTGCGGTAACTGGTTTACTCGCGGGAACGGGCTGAGTTGCGGGAGCGGGCTGAGTTGCGGGAGCGGGCTGAGTTGGAATAGGTTTCGCGGGGGCAGCTCCCTTGGACGTGCGAGCCGCCGAGCTGGCCAACGGTATTGGGCTATCCGCAGCCACTGCCGCCGATGTTTTGGTGACTGGGCTGGCAGATGTGGGTTGTTTCGCAGACAACTTTTCAGTCTTGGCTTCAGACTTGGCTTCGGGCTTGGCTTTAGCTTGAGCATTGGCTTCAGCAGGGGCAGGTGCAGCAATTGGAACGTTTGCACCCGTGGCCAGGCTGGATGTGTTGTCCGAAGCGACAGGTGAGGCAACAGCTGATGCAGGGGTGGACGCCGGGTTGGATGCAGGGTTGGGTTTGGCAATTGGTCGATTGGTGATGGGGGTCGACGATGGCCCAGCGACCAGGACGCGCTGCGCGACCTGCAGACTGTCGAGCAACTGCTGGGCATGTTTAAACCGGGAGGCGGGATTTTTCGCCAGGCAATGCCAGATGCATTTCGCCAGGGGTTCGGGCACTTTAGCCAGAGCCTTACGATTCAACGGCGTCTCTGCATGGGCCGCTTGAATCTTCGCGGGCGTGTCAGCATGAAAAGGCGGTTTACCGGTCAATAGTAGCCAGGCCACACATCCCAAACTGTAGCAATCGGACTGTGAGGTAGCCACTTGCGCTGGCAGCAACGACTCCGGTGCCATAAAGTGAGCGGCGTTGAGCTTTTCGGGCAATAGCACGCCGATCAAACCTTGAGCAAAGCCGGTCTCTGATGCGTGGTCGGTCAACTGCAGCGTGGCTCCGCACAGTGGATCGCGCAGCAATTGGTATCGCGCGTCGTTCCCCAAGCAAATGCGGTCCGGCGTCACGCGACCGTGTGCCAGGCCTACCGCGTGTAAACTGGCCAAGGCTGAGGAGATATCGATCAATAGCGACATGACACCATCGACCGATTTTTCGCCTCCGTCGCATAGGCTGCTCAGCAGCTTGCCACTGACCGGTTCCACGCTGATCTGCAGAGTCCCCGCGGCCATCTCGGGCGGCTTGACGACTTGCAGGCGTTCGTGGTTGACCTGCGCATGTTGCAACACGCGCGGCAAGGCGGGGTGGGCACTGGCGACGGCGGGTTGATTGAGAGCGACGCCGTCCAACCAACGCATCCAGAGGGCAGGGGCAGTTTGGGTCTTGGCGACCACCCACCACTGCGGCCAAATACATCGCACATCGGACGCAGAATGGGAGGGGAGGTTAACTGGCTCGAGTAGACGATAGCCATTGCGGACCAACGGTTGATCGGTACCAGCCAACAGAGTATCGACTTGAAACTGTGTTAGTTTTCCTTGTACGACTAATTGTCTGGCGACCTCTTCACCATCGATTGCCTGGCTGGCGGTCAGGCCTGTTGCAGCATCGGCGGCCCAGGCACGACATTGCATTGGCGAAGCGAGCTGGCTGGCCGTTAATCGTTGCCACAGTTCTACGCTCGAGAGACTCATGCTTTAACATTTACGATTGATACAAGAATCGACCGCACGACGGACAGACGACGGTGAAATGATTAGCCAGGCGGTCCAGCATTTGGGGTGTTAACATTTGGTAACAACCGCCGCAACAGTTGCCTTCTGTTTCGGCAATGCCATCCTCGCCACGCAAGGAGACCAATCTCTCATAGTCTCGTTTAAAGTCGCCCTCGAGTCCACTTTCAACCTGGGCTAATTCTTTCATCACTCGGGCCAGATCGGCTTCGACGGCCTTCATGCGTTCGGTAACTCGCTTTTCAACCTCGACTAAATCGCCTTCAGCCGCCTTGATTTGTGCGATCGCCGGGTCGATCTGAGCATGCACTACGTCGACCTGCTCCAGCAACTCCAGGATTTCATCCGACAGCACATTGTTGGCTTGCCGATCGGCCGCAATCTGTTCCTTGAGCGTCTGGTACTCGCGATTTTCTTTGGCCGCGTTCATCTTGCCTTCCAGCGATGCGATACGATTCTCGCGTTCACGAAGCTGCAGTTGGCGACGGTCGGCATCCATCCGCAAGTTCTTTTGCTTCTCGCGGATATCTTCCAGGACTTTCTTGCAGTAGTCGATTTTGGTCCGCGCTGCCTGAATCTGCTTGGGACCGCGTTCCAGTTGCCCAGACAGATCGGTCTTTTGACGATGAATGCGGTGCAAGGTCTCTAGCACACTGGCGCTAATGCTCATCACGATTCCGAAGACTGTTGATGGACTGGGTTTGACAAGGGTTTTATAGATTTATGCATGGTAACCCACCTAGCTGCAACTGGATAGTGATCTTCATTGTAGACGAGTCGCTCCGCGACTCGTCATCCTCTATCACGACGAATGAGCCCCAATCCAAAAGCGAACGTGTCGATATGCTTAGGCCACCCTACGTGCCCACCAGTTCATGAATCACGTGCCCGTGGACATCGGTCAAACGTCGGTCGATACCGCCATTGCGGACCGCCAGACGCGTATGGTCATAGCCGAGTTGATGCAACAATGTGGCATGAATATCGTAGACCGTGGTCACGGAATTGCGATCTGCCGGTTTGTATCCCCAAAGATCGGATTGACCGCAGGTGATGCCGCCGCGCACCCCGCCGCCACACAGCCAATTGGTAAACACAAACGGATTGTGATCGCGTCCGCGGCCGCCTTGGCTGCTGGGCAAGCGACCGAACTCCGTCGTCCAGACCACCAGGGTGTCTTCCAATAATCCCCGTTGCTTCAGATCCATGATCAAGGCCGCCGCACCCGAGGCCATGCCAAATGCCAAAGGGCCATGATCGCGTTGGATGTCTTCATGAGAATCCCAGTTACGTCGTGGGAAACCGTTGTCATTTCCAGACCAAATCTGCACGAACCGCACGCCGCGTTCAATCAATCGTCTTGCCGCCAAACACTTGCGTCCGAACAGAATCGCTTCCTCGCGCTGATTAATCTCGCTGGGAAACTTTACGGGAATATTATCTAGCCCATACAGCTTCAGGATGTGCTCAGGTTCGTCGGTGAAGTCCAGGGCGGCCGGTGCGGCCAGTTGCATCTTGGCAGCCAGCTCATAGCTTTCAATCCTCGCCTCCAGCCTGGCATCTTCAGGCCGCTCCAGCGCATGCCGTCGATTCAACTGATGCAACATCTCGCGCAAATCGCGTTCGCTTTGAGTCGATACTTTTAGCCGCCGCGAATTCGGATACAAATCTGCGATCGGTTGCTGGCGATCCGGATAGATTACGGTGCCCGCAGATTGGGGTGGCAGAAAAGCACTGTCCCAATTCTTAGTGCCATTACTGGCTAGTCCGCGATGATCGGGCAGCACCACAAACGTAGGCAAGTTGTCATTCGTACTGCCCAACGCGTAGCTCGCCCAGGCGCCCGCCGAAGGAAAGCCCGGTCGATCAAAACCGGTCGTCTGCAAGAGCGTGGCTTGGCTGTGCACTCCCGACTTGCCCACCATGTTATGCACAAAGGCCATTTCATCGACGACAGAGCCAAGCTGCGAAACAATACTGCTCAGCGGTTTGCCCGATTGGCCATAGGGTTTAAAAGGCCAGACGGGTCCTAACCAGGGGCCAAGCCCATTTTGAAAGGCTTCGATCGGTTCACCAAAGTCGCTCGGCTGGCCATGCGATTTAGCCAGTTGTGGCTTGTAGTCGAACAGATCGATGTGGCTGGCCGCACCAGCCATGAATAGTTGAATAACACGTTTGGCTTTGGGGGCGTGATGCGTCGCTCGTCCAGTAGCCGCTCGTGACTCTTCCTCGATCAGTGTCGCCAAAGCCAACGAACCCAGACCGCAAGTAGCTTGAGCCAGCCATTGTCGTCGTGTGGAATCTGGTCGTCGTGTGGAATTACTGTGCATGACGATCGCTTTT
>JADLDX010000281.1 GCA_020846515.1 Pirellulaceae bacterium | reverse complement strand
TACATTCCTAGCGAACGAGTCTTGAAAGTCGGTGGCTACGAGGGTGGCGGAGCGATGATCTATTACGATCAGCCCACGCGTTTTGCACCTGGTCTTGAGCAACCGATTGTCGATGCCGTCCTGAAACAATTGAAAAAGACATTCCCACCTCAATTGGCTCCGAACAAAGGGCAGGGGACTCGTCCACGTTCCCCTGAGCAATCGCTTAAGCTGCTGCGCACTCGCAGCGACATGCAAGTCGAACTGGTCGTCGCTGAACCGCTGGTGACATCGCCAGTGGCCGTCGACTTTGGCCCCGATGGCAAGATCTGGGTCGCCGAGATGTTCGACTACCCTGCGGGCACTGATGGCACCTATGGTCCAGGTGGCCGAGTGCGTGTTCTCACCCGATCGACCGACAAACAATTAGTTGACACGTCAACTATTTTTCTGGATGGTATCCCGTTTCCAACTGGGATCACGGTCTGGCGAAAAGGTGTGCTCATCGCCGCTGCACCCGACATCTTGTATGCCGAAGACAGCGACAACGATGGCCGAGCCGATATTGTCCGCAAGTTGTACTCGGGCTTCGGGACCGATAACTATCAAGCTCGCGTTAATAGTCTCGAGTACGGTTTGGATGGTTGGGTCTATGGTTCGTGTGGTCTCTTTGGTGGCTCGATCAAATCGTTTGCCAGCGACCAGCCATTCGAATTGGGCAATCGCGATTTCCGGATTCAACCGGACACCGGCGCCATCGAAGTCGCCACAGGCCTGACACAGCAGGGTCGTGTACGCGATGATTTCGGCAACTGGTTTGGTTGCGACAACAGCCAACTGGGCCGCCATTATCCGCTGGCCATGCATTACGCCTCACGCAATCCCTATGCACCGCCACCGGCCGGGGCAGTGCCTTTGCCGGCAACAGCAGCCGACGCCACGTTGGTGCCAGCTAACCCAGCGTTGCAATTGTTTAAACTCTCAGGCGGTAGTGGTATTGCCACAGCGGCCTGCGGCATTGGTATCTATCGCGACAACCTGTTAGGGGACAGCTTTCAGGGCAACATTTTCACTTGTGAACCAGTTAACCTGCTGGTGCACCGCTTGCAATTAACGCCCCGCGGCTCGTCGTTTGCCGGCACGCGCGCGGCCGATGAATTGCAACAAGAGTTTCTCTCCTCTACCGATACCTGGTTCCGCCCGGTGCAAGTCCGCACGGCGCCCGATGGCTCGCTATGGGTTTTGGACATGTATCGGTTTGTCATCGAGCATCCACGCTGGATTCCACCCGAATCATTGGATCAGATTGATACGCGGGCCGGCGCAGGTATGGGACGCATCTATAGTGTTCGACCGCGCGAGAGTTCATCGACCCAAGGCATTAGTGCCAGCCGGCCGGCCTGGCCGCGTCTGGACAAACTCAAGCCTGAGCAACTCGTGGCGGCCCTGGATTCCTCAAACGGTTGGCAGCGTGATATGGCGATGCAGCTTCTCGTTTGGAATAAAGATTCATCCCACTCCCAAGCCACGGCTTCGCTCAAGCAGTTGCTGCGCCGTACCACTCGTCCGGAGACGCGCGTGCAGGTGTTAGCCACGCTTGACCAGCTACAAACATTGAGCGATGACGATGTGCTCTTGGCATTGCAAGATGACCATGCGGGCGTACGCCGTCATGGATTGCGACTGAGCGAAGCGTTTGCCACGCAAGGCACGACGACCAGCCAAACCATGTTAGCCCGCGCCGTTGAATTGGCTCGCACCGACAGCAACGGACAAGTGCGTTTACAGGCCGCCTGTTCGCTTGGAGCCTGGAAGAACGCGTCTACTGCCGCTGCGGCACTAGCCGATATTGTTCTGGCTGCCCCGCAAGATGCTCATCTGCGTTCTGCAGTCATCAGCAGCCTGACGAAAGAAAATGTAGCCGCCTTCACTCAACAACTGCTGGGCGGTCCGCCAACGGCCCTGGCCCAGGCAGCGCCAAGCCTATTGCCGCTGGCACTGACGATGAGCGACTCTGACGCAGCCTTGGAACTGCTCCATCAAGTCGCCCAGTTAACCGAGCGTCAAGGACAGGTTGCCTGGAGTTGGAACACCTTGGCTGCCATGCTCGGGCAGCTAAGCAAGCGGGCTGATGCGATGAAAGTTCTACCTACCAGCGCAACCTACACTGCGCTACAAAACGCCACCTCACGAGCTCGCCAATTGATCCAAGCAGCCGATACGACAGTATCGGTACGCGCCGCTGCGATGGCCATACTTAGCCGTCCTGAGCTTGGCTTCAAGGAGGCCCCAGATGCGGTGAGCGATCATCAGATTTTAATTGAGTTTTTAAACCCCAAACACTCCGCTTCTGAGCAGTTGGCCGCAGCCAACGCGATGTTGCGTGGTCAACAACCGAGCATCGCCAACGACTTATTGGCCGCTTGGAAACAGATGTCGCCGCAACTTAAGTCGACGGTACTGGATGGTTTATTAACGCGCGATGCCTGGGTCGCAGCCTTACTGGACGCATTGGAAAGCAAGCAAGTCGATGTCGCTGAACTCGACGCAGCCCGTCGTCAACAACTGCTCTCGCACGGCGATACGAGCTTAAAAGCTCGCGCGGAAAAACTACTCGCCGGCAAACTCAATCCCGACAGGTTGGCAGTGCTCGACTCCTACGCTACGGTTACCGAACTTAAAGGTGATGAGCAGCGCGGTGCCGAGTTGTTCCGCAAGAACTGTAGCACTTGTCATCGCTTGCGTGATACCGGCGCGGCAGTTGGACCGGACCTGACTGCTCTGGCTTCAAAGCCTGTGAATTTTTTCCTGCAAGAGATTCTCGATCCCAATCGAAATCTCGATAGTCGTTACATGTCCTATACAGCACTCACCGATAGCGGCCGGACATTGACCGGCTTGCTGGCGGCGGAAACCGCGACCGCAATTACGTTGCGTGGTGCGGAGGCTAAGGAAGAGAGCTTACAACGTAGCGAGATAGAACAACTCAGTTCGACTCGCGCCAGTTTGATGCCCGAGGGACTAGAAAAAATCCTGCCACCCCAAGCCATGGCCGATGTGATCACCTTCGTCAAGGCGAGCGCAGCGGAACCAGTGCCGCCGGAGAGCATGGCCGTCGGTGAGTTGGCGCGCGACATGTTGACCGAAAGCCTACCGAACGAGACTCGGCTCAACCTGGTACCGATGGCTGCCCTATCTGCGTCGGATGTGATCACCGCCATGGCCGCCAACATGCCAGCGAATGCACAAGAAGAATACCGACGCATACCCTGGATTTGGCGCGTCGCGGTGGCGGCCGGTAAAAACGGTGATGCTCAGCAGTTGAAAAAGGTGATCGAGGTCTCGCTACCTCGGGACGGAACGCAACTTCGCGATTGGCAAGCTGTCGTCATTGGCGGCGGTGTCATTAACGGCTTGGGACTACGCGGCGATTGGCCAGCCGCGCGCATCAATCAGATGCTCGAGGGTGACGATCGATTGCAGCTTAAGTGGCGTGAATTAATTGCAGCCTCGCAGCGTATGGCTGATAACCAACAGGTTCGCACCGGCACGCGTTACGATGCGCTGCGCATCGTGGCCTTGGCTCCATGGCCCGCCCCTGAAGCGCAGCTCCGAAAATACATTGGCCAAGAGGTCGACGCCGAACTGCAGATGGGCTCGGTCAGCGGCCTGGCTGACATTGATCATCCAGAGGCCACCAATTTGTTGGTCGAGTACTTGCCTCAATTTGCGCCCGAAAACCGTCGCCTGGCCATCGTCGCCTTAGCTCACGGCACGGCGCGTCAACGCGAACTAATCAAGCTCTTGGAATCAGGCCAAGTCAAACCGAATGAAGTGGCCGCACCGCAGCGTGAGAGCTTGCTGCTCTCGAAGGAGACCGACATTGCCCAGTCAGCTAAACGTCTATTGGGAGTGCAGAAACCTTAACAGTTTGGCCCCAGTCGTTTAACAGTCAGCCGCAGGCGTACT
>JADLDX010000280.1 GCA_020846515.1 Pirellulaceae bacterium | reverse complement strand
CGCGTGTTTTTTTCGACCCTCCCAAAGGGAGGGTTAGTTCTGCTGCTGCGCAGCAGGAGGGTTAGTTCTACCAGTCCTTGAGGAAAAACGCCTTGGCAAGTAAGATGCTCGGTTTGTCCGCAAGGGCTCTCTACCCCAAAGGTATGGTTTGAAAGGTTGATTTACATGCGGCACGTGATTTCGGCTCTCGTGCAAAACGTTCCTGGCGTGCTCGCGCACGTTTCCGGGATGCTTGCTTCACGCGGTTATAACATCGATTCGCTGGCTGTTGGTGCCACCGAGAACCCTAACCTCTCGCGGATGACATTCGTGGTGGTGGGTGATGATCGCGTGCTGGAACAGGTGCGTAAACAGCTCGAGAAAATCGTGACCGTGGTAGAAGTCTTCGATATCAGCTCGCAAGATTATGTCGAGCGTGATTTGATGCTGATCAAGGTCAAGGCCGCGCCGGGCCGCGCTCGCAGCGAAGTCCGCGAGTTGGTCGATATCTTTCGCGGCAAAATCGTCGATGTCGGTGCCGACGAGATCATGATTGAAATCTCCGGCCGCGAAAACAAGATAGATGCCTTTATCGAACGCATGCGTATATATGGCATCCTGGAGCTGGTACGCACCGGCCGAGTCGCGCTGGTGCGCGGCGCGTCGACTAGCTGCGAAACAACAGAACCAGCCACCGCATGCGCTACCGACGGCGAATAGCTCAATGATTGAATCGCCAGTTAATCGCCAGTTAACTGAATAACTACCAGAATGACCGCGGGACATAGCAGAGCATTTGTCGACTCACCCGCTGACCAGGCCTTTCCAATAAAATCCGTTTCCCAGGTACCTCACTCATCGCGAGTAGTACCCAACTCGATACCCAGTATTCTCACGAGCTGATTGTTAAAGCAGAAAGCACTATGACCGCCAAGATTTATTACGATAACGATGCCGACCTGTCGCACCTAAAAGATAAGACCATCGCCATCCTAGGCTATGGCTCACAAGGTCACGCCCAAGCTCAAAACCTGCGCGACAGCGGTTGCACAGTCATCATTGGCCAACGACCTGGCGGAGCCAATTACGATTTGGCCAAAAGCCATAAGTTCGAGCCGATGTCGGTCGAAGACGCCGTGAAGAAGGCCGACGTGGTCAATATCTTGTTGCCCGATGAAGTACAAGGCGACATCTATCGCAATTCGATCCGCCCCAACCTCAAACCATCAGCCGTGCTGATGTGCTCACACGGTTTCAATATTCATTTCGGACAAGTTGAACCACCCAAGGGTGTTGATACTCTGCTGGTCGCGCCGAAAGGTCCTGGTCACCTGGTACGTAGCGAATTCGTCAAGGGCGGTGGCGTTCCATCGCTGATCGCCTTGGGCGAAGGGGCCAGCGAAAAGACTCGGCAAATTGGTCTGGCCTACGCCAAGGGCATTGGTGGTACACGCGGCGGTGTGATCGAAACGACATTCGCTGAAGAAACCGAAACCGATTTGTTCGGCGAACAAGTTGTGCTCTGCGGTGGCGTAAGCGAACTGGTTAAAGCGGCTTTTGACACCCTGGTCGAAGCTGGCTATCAACCTGAAATGGCTTACTTTGAATGCATGCACGAACTGAAGCTGATCGTCGATCTGTTCTATCAGGGCGGATTGAACTACATGCGTTACAGCGTCAGCAATACGGCTGAGTTCGGTGACTATACGCGTGGCCCACGCATCATCACCCAAGAAACTCGTGCCACCATGAAGAAGATTCTGTACGAGATCCAGAGTGGCCAATTTGCTCGCGAATGGATTCTCGAGAATCGCGCTGGCGCTCCAGCCTTCAAGGCTTCACGTCGCCGTGATCGCGGCCTGTTAATCGAACAAGTCGGTCGACGGTTACGTAAACTGATGACCTGGATCGACTCCAAAGAAGTGTAACGATCCGGCAGATAGTCGTCGTTCGCTCCGAGAACGAGAACGAGAACGAGAAGGCGTATCGTTCGCGGAGCGAACGACGACGACGACGACCATCGCAACCTCACTATTAGGCTGAACTTGCTGGCCGATTAGGATTGCCACTGACTTATGAAACAACCAATTCAACTGCGCGGTGTGCGCGTCCACAATCTTCAAAATGTGGATGTCGACATACCGCGTGGTAAGTTGGTAGCCGTGTGTGGTGTCAGTGGATCAGGCAAGACCTCTCTGGCTTTGGATACTCTGTATGCCGAAGGTCAACGCCGATACATCGAGAGCTTCTCAGCTTACACACGACAGTTTCTCGAACGTCTCGATAAACCTGATTACGATTCGATCACTAATCTACCACCCGCTCTGGCGGTAACGCGGCGCGGTGCATCGCGCAGCAATCGCAGCACCATTGGCACGGCCAGCGAGGCGCTCGATTACCTGCGATTGTTGTACAGCAAGATTGCCGACCTGCACTGCTATGGTTGTGGACGACCCGTCGTGCGGCATGATCCGGCTAGCGTAGCCCGTTTGCTGGATGCTCTACCTGGCCAGGTGCGGATGATGATTGGCTTTCGCACCCAATGGGACGATGTGGCCGAGCGAGCTACGATTCTGGCCGACTTGCAAGCCAGCGGCTTTGTACGACTGGCCTGCTCGGGACGCACTGTGAACCTCGGGCAACAGAGTCGTGAAGAGTTGATCGAAGCCCTGCCGGTATCCGGTCAAGTCTGGGTCATCGTCGATCGTGTCAAAGGCGGCGAAACGGTCGGCCGCACCACGGAAAGTCTCGAACATGCCTTTCAAAGCGGTCTCGGTGAAATCGCCCTGTTTGTCGAAGCAGAGGCATCATCTGCCATCGACGGACAAGCGACACCCGAACTGCCCTCTGGCAGTGTGCACCATGAATCGATCGATGGTACGCCGTGGCGCATTTATCTGCTCAGCTCGCAACTGCGCTGTTTGCAATGCGGCATCGACTATCCCAACCCCGAACCGCGTCTGTTTAGTTTCAACAGTCCCCTGGGCGCCTGCGCACTGTGTGAGGGCTTTGGCGATACCGTCGATTTAGATATGAACCTGGTGGTACCCAATCCCAGTTTGACGTTGCGTGAAGGCGCCATCGCACCCTGGAATATACCCAGCGCACGAGCAGCTTTCGATGAACTGATCGAAAGCGCGAGCCGCATCAATGTTCGTTTAGATGTGCCCTACAGTCGCCTGAACGCCACCGAGCGAGCCAAGATCATCGATGGTGTGCCCGCGGCAGGCTTCGGAGGCTTAAAAGGCTTTTTTGAATACCTGGAACGCAAAAAGTACAAGATGCATGTACGCGTGTTCCTGGCGCGATGGCGCAGTTATTCACGCTGCCCCAAGTGCGAAGGTAAACGACTCAATCTGCAATCGCTGGCGTTCAGCCTGGCTGGATTGAATCTGGCGCAGTTGTGCGCGCTGGAGATTGATGCGGCCATCGATTTCTTGCACCGCCTATTCATGGCACCAAACTCAGAGAGTCAAGCGAACTCGACGCACCAGCTAACACCGCGACAGCGCGAGGTGGGACATGAACTGCTGGAACAGGTCTGGTTACGGCTGGGCTATTTGCAAACCGTGGGCTTGGGCTACTTAACACTCGACCGTACGCTGCGCACGCTCAGCGGTGGCGAGTGCCAACGCACGGCGCTGACGGCCGCGCTGGGTTCCAGCCTGGTCAACATGTTGTACGTGCTCGATGAACCGTCCGTCGGCCTGCATCCCTACGATGTGCAGCAACTCAGCCTGGCCATCGAAGGCTTGGCGCGACGTGGCAATACGGTTGTGATGGTGGAGCACGAAGAGGCGCTGCTCGAGAAAGCCGACTGGCTCATTGAAGTAGGCCCGCAGGCCGGTACTCACGGTGGTCGGATAACTTTCGAGGGAACGCTGGACCAGATGCGTGCCTCACCCGAAAGCTTGACGGGAGCCTACCTGAGCAATCGTCGCAGCGTACCGATGCCGGCCCAGCGACGACCGACCACCAGTGGCTGGCTGAAGCTTGTCGGCTGCACCGGTCATAACTTACAAAACGTGACCGTGCCGTTCCCGCTGGGCGTCCTGTGCCTGGTCACTGGAGTAAGTGGCAGTGGCAAGAGTTCGTTAGTACAAGACACGTTGTACGGCGCATTGATGGGACGTTTGGGCAAACCGCAATCGGGCACATTGCCGTTTGAGGATTTGATTGGTGACGGACACTTGGATGATTGCGTGCTGGTCGATCAGAGCCCGATCAGTCGTTCACCGCGATCCAATCCGATTACCTACATCAAAGCCTTCGATGAAATTCGCCAGGTGTTTGCGGAGACGGTCGATGCGCGGACCCATAATTACGGTGCCGGACACTTCAGTTTCAATAGTGACCTGGGTCGCTGTCAAACTTGCCAAGGCGACGGCGTGTTGGAGATCGACATGCAGTTCTTGGCCGACATCTACGTGAACTGCCCGGCCTGTAGTGGCAAGCGTTATCGGCAAGAGATTTTGGCCGTGCGATACCGCGATCGCAATATAGCCGACGTATTATCGATGACCGTTCGCGAGGCGATTCAATTCTTTCGCGGCGCTGGCAAAGCCCAGCAAAAGTTGCAGGTCCTAGCCGACGTGGGCT
Source organism: Pirellulaceae bacterium (assembly GCA_020846515.1). Classification (GTDB taxonomy): domain Bacteria; phylum Planctomycetota; class Planctomycetia; order Pirellulales; family Pirellulaceae; genus Aureliella. The sequence continues at coordinate 1,240 of JADLDX010000280.1, read as the reverse complement.
TGGACTACTTGCAGCTTGGCCAGTCCGCTACGACTCTCAGCGCGGGCGAGGCGCAAAGATTGAAACTGGCGGCGCACCTGGTGGCTGCTTCACCGCGCCGCACGCTGTTCTTGCTGGACGAACCCACCACCGGTTTACATACCGCCGATATCGTTCAGTTACTCGACACGTTCGATGCATTATTGGCTGGTGGCCATTCGCTGATCGTCGTCGAGCATAATGTGCATCTGATGGCTGTCGCCGATTATGTGATCGATCTTGGTCCCGGTGCCGCCGGACGCGGTGGTCGCGTCGTGGCTCAAGGCACTCCCGAAGAAGTGGCCCTTGTCAAAGAGTCACTCACCGCTCCCTTCTTGCAAGCCCAGTTGAGTAGGTCGATACGATGAACCAACTCCTTCCGGAACTCTTTGGCACCGAACATCCCGTGGCGTTGATCACCGGCAGCGGCGCGCGGCGCGTAGGGCAAGTGATCGCCAGGCAATTCGTAGAAGCAGGCTACCGCGTCGTTTTGCATGCCCATCGATCCGTCGATCAGGTGCAAGCCACAGCCAGGCAGTGGCAGAGCGAAGGTTTCAACGTTGACTATGTTACGGGTGCCATCGACGACCAAGCCAACATCCACGCGTGGTGCGACCGCATTGTCAAAACACATGGTGGCCTGCACGTACTGGTCAATTCTGCAGCCGCCTGGGAACCAACACGCTTGGAAGAGCTCGATGAATCAAGCCTGAATCATCAATGGCGAGTGAACCTGATGGGACCAACCCTGCTGTGCCGCGAGGCCGGTTTGATCATGGCCAGTCAAAGTGGTGGTGCAGCTATCGTGAACATCGGCGACTGGGCACTGGTGCGTCCCTATCTCGACTTCGCTGCCTATCTGCTCAGCAAAGGCGCCATCCAGACGCTGACCCAAGCCATGGCGGTCGAGTTGGCTCTGCGCAATCCTCGCATTCGCGTTAACGCAGTCCTGCCTGGCCCAGTGATGTTGGACCAGCGCGTCACACCAGAGGCTCGACAAAAAATCATCGCCCAATCGTTGCTCAAACGCGAAGGCACACCAGAAGACGTAGCCCAGGCCGTACGTTTCTTAGTGGAAAGCCCTTTTATTACCGGCGTCTGCCTGCCTGTAGACGGCGGACGCACGATCTATGCCGGACCCAGTCACGATATAGCCGCTCATCCCACCTACGAGCCAAACTAGTTTACCAGTACTCGTTTAACAGTCAGCCGCAGGCGTACT
>JADLDX010000279.1 GCA_020846515.1 Pirellulaceae bacterium | reverse complement strand
TACAACTTCACTACGGTTCCCGGCACACTGATCAACGGCGCCTGGATTGACAGCACTTACGAACGTCTAATTGGCAAGTCAGATGGCCAACCGCTGGGCGATTTGGAACTTTAGTCTGTCTATGCATCAATACGAATGACTTAAGGATAAAAAGTAAAGCATGAATTGTTTATGCAATCTACGCATGTTTAGCCTCAAAACTTTCATGGGCCTAACCCTGTTGAGCTTGGTGATGGTCGTGGGCTGCACGCCCAGCGACCAGCCTGAGGTTGGGCGCGTGACCGGTAAGGTGACACTAGATGGCCAACCGTTGTCAGGTGTGATCGTGAATTTTCAACCTGAGTCCGGGCGCGCTTCGACGGCCGAAACCGATGCAGAGGGCAACTACGATCTGATCTACATCTACGGCACCAATGGCGCAAAAGTCGGTAAAAACTCCGTCAGTTTCCGCTGGCCGGATGGTGCCGAAGGCAAGAAGCCACTACCGAAAAAGTATACCGGCGTAACGGATACGACGGTGGAAGTTAAATCGGGCAGCAACAAACTGGACTGGGAACTAACGTCCAAATAAGTTTGTTTTGCATGATTAGTTACGCGTTCCCAGTGCTTCGGCCTGGGAACGACTTCTTCACGCCCCATTTATCGCGATCAGGTATTCTAAGCGACTCTTACCCACCCTTGGCCGCTTCCAGAATTTGTCGTTCGGGCTTGGCTTTGTAGAACGGGTCCAAAGGATAGCAGCCACTGACGATGCCGTTGCGCGGCGCGGTGGTGCAGTCGCTGAAAGTACGACAAACGAGTTTGCGCACAGGAGCTTTGCCGGCCAAGGTATCGATGGGCATTTCAGGATAAGACAGCACCATCCGGCCCAGGCCCACCGAATCGACCCAACCTGCTCTCAACGTAGCTTGTGCCACCAACGGCAAGAACTCTTGCAAGTAGGTATAGCCGCTGCCGACCAGCGGCATACTGGGGAACTGTTTCTTGGCTGCAGCCACGGCATGGATCTGCCTGGCCACACCGACCAGCGGATCTTCTGGTGGTTGATAACCATCGCTCGGCGGAAACAGGGCCGGTCGCTGAATATGTGGATTGTAATAAGGACTGCCACACGTCAGATTTACCGCGATCACACCTAGTTTCGATAGCTGCTCAAACAACCACTTGGGTTCTTCCAAGTCCAGTTGTGTGGGATCGTCCAGTCGACTGCCAAACACAAACGGATAACCTTGCTCACCGGGCCAGTCGACGGGACGTCCGCCATCTTCGCCTGGCTGAAACGGCAAGAAATCAAAGAGACTCAAACGCACGCCAACTTGCAGACTGGGCAACTCTTGGCGAATGCGACCGATGATCGTCAACAGGGCGCGTGTCCTGCCGACCAGGTCGCCACCGTAGTGGCCACTGCGTGAGCGCGCGCTTAAGAATTCGTGCAGCAAGTAACCATGGCAAGCTTTGACGTCGACGAAATCGAAACCGACGCGATGGGCCAGATGAGCAGCCGTCACATAGTCCTCGATCAATTGATCGATCTCTGCGTCACTGAAAACGACCGCATCGTCCTGGGGATCAATCTTGAACTTCGCATCCAACAGCGGGTGATGATAAGCGATGCGCGGTTGAAAACGTTTGTGATCTTCTGGCTTGCAGAAGCGACCAGAGTGAGTCAATTGCAGTCCCACGACCAGGTCATCTAATTCTTGCCCCGACTCGCGATGCGCTTGCTTGAGTGTTTCGAGCAATGTTTTGAGACCGGCTTCGTTCGAGGTGGTGGCCAGCGTCTGATTGGGGTTCGCGCGGCCGTCAGGGCGTACGGCCGCAGCCTCTCCACCCCAAATCAACTTGGCCCCGCTCTGTCCGAATCGCTGCCAGCGTCGAATGGTCAGATCGCTGGGCGTACCGTCACGGTTGGCATCCCAACCTTCCATCGGATGGATACACCAGCGATTGCCGGCTCGGAGTGTTCCCAACTGCAATGGTGCGGCCAATGGTGAGCCATCGGCCGCCGATAAAAGTTGAGGGTCGCAGGGAAGTTGAATCCCCAGTTCTGCCAGTCGTGCTTGGAAATCATCAACAGTGCGAAGCTGCGCTACGCGCGGATAGTTGGAGCTCATCCAAGCATGCTTTCTACTAGGCTCGATCGATCAAGGAAACTCTACTTCTCACCGTCTTTCGACGATGCGCCCGCTGGTTTAGTCGCTTCCGATTTAGGCTTGGCAGAATCTACCGCGTCTTTGCCTTCATCTTTTTTGGCGTCATCTTTTTTGGCTTCGGCATCGGCACGCTTGGCGTCAAATTCGCCTTTGCGTTTACCTTTAATCACTTCGGGCAACTTTTGGCCCTTGGCGATAAACTTCATCGAGATGCTGTTGACGCAGTGCCGCGTGTTTTTAGCGGTGTAACCTTCACCCAGGAACACGTGGCCCAGGTGTCCGCCACAGTTGTTGCACACGATTTCGATACGGCGCGTGCCATCAATCTCGGGTTTGCGTTTGACCGCTCCTTTGATTTCGTCATCGAAGCTCGGCCAACCGCAATGGCTTTCAAATTTCGAATCGCTGTAGTAGAGAGACGCGTTGCATCGACGGCAAATATAGGTACCAGGCTCTTTCAGATCGGTGTATTCGCCGGTGAACGCGCGCTCGGTGCCACGGCGCAGGATCACATATGCTTCGGCAGCCGTCAGTTCGTTGTACTCCACATTGGCCTTGTCATCTTTATCCACTGCTTTTTTCCTTCGGTTGGCTGGTGTACCAGGTTTGTCAGTTTCCGATTCAACCGGCGGAGCCGCCACTCTGGTAACGGCCAAACCTTGACCACTCAGACTATCAACAGTCGATTGAGAGCTCAGCCCTGATCGTACACACAGAGCCCCGCACAGGACGGCCATCGAGCCCGCTAGCCAATAGATTTGCTTGTGAGTCATGTGGACATTCCTCGAAACGAAATGGGATTTCCTCAGGATGGGCGAATAAAGTCAACCGCACCTTATTATAGACACAAACGTGCCGCCTGGCACGGGCGCTGGTCAAGTGCCCCTGCGGCGAACCACCGGGCAGTTCGCGCTGCTCCGCTTCCATTGAAAGCGGTATCGGCGCAAGCCGTCCGGTTCTGACTGTGCTTTCTCGGTGAACCGCCGGGCAGCTCGCGCTGCTCCGCTTTCCATTTCAACGTGTCCGACGGTTCAGGGCTGGCGTTTTAGGTTTGGCGGGCCAGGGTGACTTCGATGGCCCGCTGCATGGCTTTGGCTTTGTTGAGAGTTTCCTGGTATTCCGCGGCCGCTTGACTGTCGGCCACAATGCCCGCACCCGCCTGGATGTAGATCTTGTCCTTGGTAAACACCAGGGTCCGCAGGGCGATACAAGTGTCCATATTGCCGTAGTAATCGATGTACCCGACCGCACCGGCATAGGGGCCACGCCGATGCGGCTCCACTTCGTCGATTACTTCCATAGCACGTACCTTCGGGGCGCCGCTGACCGTACCGGCGGGCAGGCAAGCCTTCATAGCATCCATGGCTGTCATGTCGTCGCGCAAAATGCCGTCGACGTTCGAACTGATGTGCATCACATGGCTGTAGCGTTCGATCACCATAACGTCGCTCAACTGCACGCTACCAAACTTGGCGACCCGGCCGACATCGTTCCTGCCCAGGTCGACCAGCATGACATGCTCGGCGCGTTCTTTCGCGTCGGCCAGAAGTTCTTCAGCCAATCTTGCGTCATCTTGAGGAGTCTTACCGCGCGGACGAGTTCCCGCCAGCGGACGGACTGTAACCACGCCGTTTTGCACTCGGCACATGACTTCTGGCGATGCGCCGACCAGAGTCACAGCCGGTGTGCGCAGAAAGAACATAAACGGACTGGGATTGACTACGCGTAACGAGCGATACACTTCCAGCGGTTCGCAGACGCGATCCATTTCAAAACGCTGACTGATCACGACTTGGAAAATATCGCCAGCGCGAATGTATTCCGTACATTTTTCGATCGCGGCGGCGAACGATTCGGGCGTGAAGTTGCTGGTGGCGTGCAGTTTGGAACTTGGCGGTTGATCGATCGGCGGTAAGTCGGACGAAGCCAACGGTTCGAGTCTCTGCTGGAGCTTGTCCGCCAGCTCTTGCAGTCGTTTTTCGCCGCTCGCCCAAGCGCTGGTCAACGATGGGAAGTTCTGGCAGTGAACCAAAGCTACCAAATACAGCGTCTTATTGACATTGTCGAAAATCACCAGGTCATCGAAGAAGGAAAAATCGAGATCGGGCAGATGGCGGTCATCCAATGGGGGATTCGGTAGCTCTTCGACATACCTTACGACATCATAAGCAGCATACCCAAAGGCACCGCCGGTAATGCCCGGCAGTTCGGGTAACTGCGCGACCGTCTTGCCAGATACGGCCTTCCACAAAGTGTCCAAGGGATCAACGCCGGAAAGCACTTCTTCTTGGCCACCACGTGTCACCTTGACAGTGTCCCCATAGGCGGCGATGCGATCATGTGGATGCACAGCAATAAAACTGTATCGCCCAACCTTTTCTCCACCGATGACGCTTTCGAACAAGCAGGCCGGTGAGAGGCCGTCGTCGAGCAGTTTAAAAGCAGAAACTGGGGTGAGACTGTCGCTGAGCAACTGTCGGTACAAGGGTACCAAATCAAATTGGGCTGCCAGCTGTTCAAACCGCTCGAAGCTTGGGGCTACGGACATTGAATTCTCGAAATAATTTTCTACGGACCGCGAACTTTGAAAAGCCACATGATAATCGAGTGCGCGAATCCTGCTAGAATCACTAGCAGCGTTCAGCACTGTGTTGGCGTCAGACCGCCCGGATGAAGTCTGATGTCTTGGGCAGTGTTTTTTGCCGGGACGTGTTTGGCTCACTTGAGGAAAGACAGATAGGTGCTCAATGAAGTGCCAGCATTGCGAAAAACCAGCTACGTTTCATATTACCGAGTTAACCGACCCCGATGGGCCGCAAGTGGTTCACTTGTGCGAAGAGCACGTGCGAATTTATTTATCCCAGGAGGGGGCCAAGCCGGCCGCATCCGCCCTGGCTGGTATGCTTGCCAAGCAACTGAAATTAGAGCAGACTGCTGACCAGATTGCGAAGCTGGACAAAAAGACCTGTCCGGTTTGTGGAATCACGTTTGCCGAGTTTCGTCAGGCTGGTCGGCTGGGATGCCCCTACGACTATGTGTTTTTTGAAAGCGATTTAGAACCCCTGCTGTTCAATATTCACAACGCTAAGATACACAAGGGAAAACGACCTAACCGAACATCCGGATCGCCGGATCGTCAGCACCGCTTGATTCAGTTGCGTCGTGAAATGCAAGAAGCGATTCACAAAGAGCAATACGAAAAGGCCAGCGAGCTGCGCGATGCGATTCGGCAGCTGGAGACCGACTCGGCGGCCAGTCCGCCTCCGACGACCGATGGATAGGCCAGGTCATGTGACCTGCTGCCAGGCAAGTCAATAACCCATTACAGTCACCATTCACTTAGGAATCACGAACGTCGCAACCGTGAAATTGGAAGAACTAGCGGAAAAATGTGGTGAATGGCTGCGGGGCTCTGGTCCCGAGTCGGATATCGTTATCAGCAGTCGCATTCGGCTGGCACGAAATCTGGCCGAGTACCCATTCGTACGTCGGGCCAGCGATGACGAGAAGGCGGCGATCTCCAAAGCGGTTCGCCGTCAAATCGAAGCCGAGCCCAGTTGGAATGATCTGGTCTTTTTGGATGTCGATCGCCTCAACGAGTTAGACCGTCAGTTTCTGGTGGAACGACAACTGATGAGTCGCGAGTTGGCGGAGAATGAAGGCGTGCGCGGCGTGGCCATCGACCTGAACGAGCAGTTCAGCGTTATGGTCAACGAAGAAGATCACTTGCGCATCCAAGTCATGCGCAGTGGTTTGGATGTCATGGAAGCCTGGGAGCGGATCAGTCAGATTGATGATCTGCTTGAGAAGGGGCTCAACTACGCCTTCCACGACCGACTTGGTTACCTGACCGCTTGTCCAACCAATGTGGGCACTGGTTTGCGGGTCAGCGTGATGTTGCATTTGCCTGCACTGGTGATCACGCGTGAAATAGAGAAAGTGTTTCGCAGCTTGCAGAAGATCAACGTTGCAGTGCGCGGTCTGTATGGTGAAGGTTCGCAGTTCATGGGCGACTTTTACCAGGTCAGCAACCAGATCACCCTGGGCCGAAGCGAACTAGAGTTGGTCGACACGGTCAGTCAGGTGGTGCCACGCATCATTCAGTACGAACGCAAGGCACGCGAGTTTCTGGTCAATGAGAGCGAGCAGGACTTGCACGACGATGTCAGTCGCGCGTTCGGCATCTTATGCACAGCTAAGAAGATCAGCAGCGAAGAGACGCTGCACTACTTGTCCAAAGTGCGGATGGGTGTCAACCTGGGTTTGATACGCGATGTGAAGATGGGCACGATTAACAAACTATTCGTGCACACTCAGCCGGCTCATCTGCAGAAGCTCCGCGGACATGCGATGAGCGTGGCAGACCGCAACATCGAACGCGCCAACTACCTGCAGCAACACCTCCTGCCCCCGGCACCCGGTTCCAGTAGCAATAACTGAACGAAAAAGGGGTCAGGTCTATTTTCACGCGTGAAATTAGCCGTGAAATTAGCCCCGGTTTTCGCCACACCAACGCCAAACTAAGTTCAAGAAGCCGGGGCTAGCACCGCCTAGCACCGACGTTTTAGGTTTATGCGCGCTGGTATCGCCATAGTTGGTCTAGGGCCTGGGAATCTGAAAGTTGCCAGGCATGAATTTGTCGGGCGGC
>JADLDX010000278.1 GCA_020846515.1 Pirellulaceae bacterium | reverse complement strand
GTCCGCAGGAATTCGAAAGGCTTGCACTGCATCAGGACCACCAGAATCATCGGCTGCTGCCAAGCGGCCACCACCAACTTTATGGATCTCCAGGTAACTGTCGATTGGCGAACGGAGGACGCGACGTCCCCAAACAACAGCCTCGATTTGTTGATTCTTCTTGGCTTTGAACTTGAACCAATCCACATCGCCAGCACTTTGAAGAACACCATTGCAGGCTATTGGTAATTCGTACGCGGTTAACTTGGCCGGATCGGTGTCTGGTTCCGACTCGATCGCGTTGGGCATGGCGACCACGCGCAACATGTTAGGCGACGGGGCAACTTTGCCATCTTTGACAGCGACAAATGGAAATTCGCCAGGAGTGCTGGGCAGGGTGATTTTTTCCGACCAACTCTTGCCGGTGGAATCGACCAATGTGGCATTGATCGTTTCGCCAGGGCTGCCGCCGGCTGGGGTGACCGACATGGGACGCGGATAATCGCCTACGTGCAAACGATATTGACAATTGTCATTGCCGCCGAAGCTGCTCTCACGCACTTCGATTATGTATTTGCCCGCCTTAGGAGCCACAACCGAGCAGACGCAATCCTGTTGCAGCAACGGAGCGTCGTCACTTCGAGCTACTTCGAAACGATTCGCATCGAGAATGGCTACAAATGGGTCAAACATTTCTGTGTTCAGCCGTAAGCCTTCCAGTTCGATGGTCAGCGGCTGGTTCTCGGCCAGTTCGATCGAGTAGTAGTCCACATCTTCGTTGCGAACCACGCCATTGATGGTGTGCCCAATCGTAATGGCTTGCGGTGTAGCAAAGTCACTATTGGGTTCGACTTCTTGCAGTTGTGGCAGCGGGGACACGCCGAGCATCCGCATGTTGCTCATGCCTGTGGCCGAAGCCAATCGCATGGCATGCAAACCGGGGCGGCAATTTTCAGGAATCTTCAGCCGGGCTTTGACTTTGTTGTCGCCTTCCGACTTCAGTGAGAGGACTTCAATGCCGCCGCTGAAGAACAGCAATTTCTTGGCATCAGCCAGACGCGCACCTGAAATTTCCAGGTCCGCTTCAGTTCCCCGTTGAAAGCCGGGAGGAGACAATCGTGAGATCACTGGCTCAGCTGCACAGAGTGAACCCAACGATAGTGTGGCACAGGTGAGAGCCATCGCGCTCTGACAAAGCCGCATGAGATTGTATCGAGCTAACACAGAGTTTCCTCGTGAAGATGTTTTGGTTACCTGCTCCTGAGGCAAGGCGCATCGCCGAAATTCCAGAAGCAGTTGTGAGTTGACGACTGGTCCATGACGGATCGTATGACCCGTCATGTTTGTTCCAGTTGGTTGGCTGCGCTGCCTCACCAGGCCTTTTCACCAAAGGCCTGACTCACCATAAACTCACCGTAGTCTCACCATAAACATATGGCGAACTAGGCCAGGATTTCTTTCACAACCCGACCGCCGTCAACAATTTCAATGGGGCGATCGCCAGGAGCCATTAGTTCCTTGTCGGCCACAATGCCCAGCAAGTGGTACATGGTGGTCGCCAGGTCGGCAGGCGTTACAGCATCCAGTTCAGGTTCCGAAGCTGTTGGATCGGAAGAACCGTAGATCATGCCGCGCTTGATACCGCCACCGGCCAGCATCACGCTGAAGACCTTTGGCCAGTGATCTCGACCGGCATCATTGTTGATCTTAGGTGTGCGACCGAATTCGCTGCTGACCATGACCATCGTCTTGTCGAGCATGCCGCGTTCATCCAGGTCCGTCAGCAACGTGGCCAACGCTTGATCCAACGGAGGCATAGCGCCCTTGAAGCTCTGGGTGATCTGGGAGTGCATGTCCCAACCGCCATAGGTCAAGGTTACGAAGCGAGCGCCGGCTTCAACCAAGCGTCGAGCCAGCAACAAACGCTGACCGGCTTGATTGCGACCATAACGGTCGCGCATGGCTGCGTCTTCGGCATCGATGTTAAAGGCAGCGCGGGCCTTTTCCGAGCTGATCAGGCTATAGGCGCGCTCGTAGAACGTGTCCATGGCACCCACGGTGTCAGCGTTATGACGACCAGCGAAATACTGATTCACTGATTCGAGCGCCTGACGTCGGCGGGCGAAGCGGTCAGCATCCACACCACCGGGCAAATCCAAGTCCTGAACCTTGAAACCGTTGTTGGCTGGGTCAGAACCCAAGCTGAACGGACCATAGGAACTGCTCAGATACCCGCTGCCGGCAAATTCATTGGGCCGGTTGGGAATGCAAACGTAAGGTGGCAGGTTGTTTCGTGGACCATATTCGTGGCTGATCACGCTCCCGAAACTTGGGTAGATCAGCGCCGGACTTGGCTTGTAGCCGGTGAACATGTTGTGTGTGCCACGTTCGTGAGCCGCTTCGCCGTGAGTCATCGAACGAATGATCGTGAACTTATCAGCCACGCCAGCTAGCTTAGGCAGAACTTCGCTGATTAGCTCGCCAGTCTTCGTCTTGGTCACACCCATTTCGCCGCGATATTCCAGCGGGCTGTAGGGTTTGGGGTCGAACGTTTCCTGGTGAGCCATGCCGCCAGGCAGGAAGATGTGAATGACGCTTTCCGCTTTAGCCGGAATAAAATCGTAGCTTTTCTGATCGGCCATCAAGCTGCGCATGTGGAGGAAGTCGCCCAGCGACAATCCCAGACCTCCCACAGCACCAACGGTCAGGACATTACGTCGCGAGAGAAAATTACCGAAACACCTCATAGCTCATTCACTCCGTCGCATCAAAAGTAACGCGGTCAACAAAAAGGGTTCAACCGCTCAGGCTTCACGATTGGGGCAGGTTCACGATGCACGTTAAATCAATCAATTAGCCAGCAGGCTCGCTCGCCAGTTGATGGTAGGCACCTGGATTGCGAACACGCGACGCGAATGGCGCGTCACCTATTCTACCAGGGTAGTTTGGTCGGTTTTAAAGGCGGGATGGTTCAGGCAAGAGTCATTCGAGAGCAAACGCCAGACCCGAGGGTCTCAGCAGCTTACATCTCTCTAGCGATTCAGGCGGGCGACCTGTCCCCTAGCATATTTGCGATGTGGAAAAAAAGCTCCAATTGGCGCTGAAACTCCAGGCAAAAGCTAGCATAACCAGGTGGGAATTGGTAGGTGGGC
>JADLDX010000277.1 GCA_020846515.1 Pirellulaceae bacterium | reverse complement strand
GTCTTTGCGATTGTAATTCCACTCTCGATCTGAGAGTGTGCCGGCTTGAGCTGTATTGTCTGTGGCCCGACTACGCAGTTCCGGTACGCCCAGAGCTCTGTAATTGTCTTCAAGATAACCAGCATTCTCAATCAGCAGTTTTTCGGCTTCCTCAATTTTGCCCTCGTCGCGAATGCGCGTGGCTTGCTGGTTGCGCTCGTTCGCGATTTGCAGCACGCAATTCGCTAAAACCTCTTTGTTGATCGCTTTGTCGGCCAGTTCTTTCGATTCGGTGAATTTGACTTCGACGGAACTGCTCAGTTTGTCTTCGGTCGAGGTGATCGTGTTTTTGTAGACAGCCGACACAGTGGCTACGGGACGAGAGGCACCACTTTCGGTTTTCTCGATTTCCAGTTCCAGAACGAAGTAACGCTCTTGGCGAGCATAAAGTTGGCCGAGTTCGATGGTGACCATCTGCCCATCGATGGTAGCGGGGTAGTTGAGCACTTTGACCGGACGCACACCTTTGGCCATTTTGGCTTCAATAACAATTTGTTGTGCGACGACGCTCAGCACATCATCGAACTCACGCTGAAATACGGCGACTAAACTCTCAGCATCTTCGATGAAGGTGTGATTACCACTGCTTTCGATGGCCAGTTTGCTCATCAGGTCTTCGTTATAACCTAGCCCCAGGCCCATCGTGCTGACACTAATGCCTTCCTTGATCAGCGATCGACCGAGTTGGCCGAGTTCCGAAGGACTGGATGGACCGACGTTGGCCAGGCCGTCGGACAACAGGATCACGCGATTGACCCGTTGGTCGTCACGGAACTTGCGAACTTCGGCAGCTCCTTTGCTGACGCCCGCAAACAGCGCCGTGTTGCCACTGGCCCTGATGGAGCGGATGCGTTGTTTGATTTCTTGCCGATCGGAGGCCTTGGTAGCCGGTACCAAAACTTGGACGCTGGTATCGTAAACGATCACCGAGACGACATCGTCATCCTTCAGGCGATCGATGGCTTGGATGGCAGCCTCGCGAGCATGTTCGATTTTGTCGCCCTGCATCGAACCAGATTTGTCGATCACGATGGCGACATTGACCGGCGTACGTTGTTTGGTGTTGGGGACTTCAAAGCCCTCCAGGGCAATCCGCAAATGGTTCTCGCATTTGGGTTGTTCGCAGAGTAACATCGTCGGACGTGCCAAGGCCACGTCCATCTTTATCTGCTGGGCCTGGACGGTCCTGGGAAGCAGTTGACCAAGCGTTAACACGCTCAGGGCAGTAGCGTAACGGACGAAAGTTCGCATAGTATGTGTTCCTGTCTAAAACGAAACGATCCTTGGGAAGTTGGGCCCTCAAACCTGCCCGTCACCAGCGACGGTTCAGGTTACGCATGAATTAGACGCACGATGGTTGCGCCAGGGTTCTGAAAAGCGCAAATAGCTTGTAAAAGAATTGTAAAACTCGAGATAAGGCGGACAGACATGATCATCAGTCGCGGTAGCTTCGTCACGTGCGTTCTCGCATTGGCTTTATCCTCTGGCGTATCTGGTTGGGGGGCGATGAAGGCTTGGGCGGATGATGTTCGTCATCGCATCTTATGTGCCGATTCGTCGAAAGGTCGAATCGCTATCATTGGTGAAGCGGGCCAGACCGAATGGGAAAAGAAGATTGGGCCGCTGCACGATCTGCATCTCCTGAGCAATGGCAACGTCTTGATGCAGACCAGTTGGACGGAACTGGTTGAGGTTAAGCCATCAACTAACGAAATCGTGTGGCAGTACAACTCGGCCAAGCAGAACGGTAACGCTGGCAAGAAGGTTGAAGTGCATGCGTTTCAGCGTCTGGAAAATGGACTGACCATGATTGCTGAAAGTGGTCCTTGCCGCATTATCGAAGTGGATGCCGAGGGCAAAATTCAACATGCATTGCCTTTGAAAGTAACCAAACCGCATCCGCATCGAGATACACGATTGGTTCGTAAGTTAGCCAGTGGCAACTACCTGGTATGCCATGAGGGTGATGGTCTGGTGCGCGAGTACGCGGCCGATGGCAGTACGATTTGGGAATACGCAGTGCCTCTGTTCGACAAGTCACCGGCGGGTGGCCATGGCGTGGAGGCTTGGGGTAATCAGTGTTACTGTGCCCTGCGATTGGCTAGTGGTAACACATTGATTTCGACTGGCAATGGACATGGCATCATCGAAGTGACGCCTGACAAGCAGATCGTGTGGCATGTAAAACAAGATGACCTGCCAGGCATTCAATTGGCTTGGGTAACCACATTGCAGGTGTTGCCCTCGGGAAACATCGTGCTAGGCAATTGCCACGCTGGTGAAAAGAACCCGCAAGTGATTGAGATTACTCGAGACAAGCAGGTGGTGTGGAAGTTTCATGACTTCGACCGATTTGGCGATGCGTTTACCAATACGCAAGTGTTGAGCATCAACGGTGCGAGCCTGGTCAGCCGAGCTGGCAGCGAGCGCTGATTGGCCCCGAGTCATTCCTATATCGCTGAATCACAAGACACACGAAACACACCATCGAAACCATTGCTTATCTTGGATGTGTTTCTTGGTTGGTAATTTCTACCTGTGGGCTTGCCAGCAGAGTGAAGTCAGCCTGATCGGTTGCCGAGCCAAGCTCCCTATGCCATACTGAACCGACAAGCGTTAGCGGTGTTATTCGCGTGTTATCCATGTCAGCCTCGACGAAGGCACACGCTGAGCGTTGCAAAAATGCTTGATCGGTAAAGCAAATTCAAAACCGCATGACGGTTAATCCAAACAATAACATCAACTCCTTTAGAATTTTTAGACTATGCAGATTTGGCCGGCGATCGACTTGCTGGGTGGTAAATGTGTGCGACTGCAGCAAGGCGACTATAACCGCGAGACGGTGTTCGCTGAAAACCCGATCCAGATGGCTCATCTATGGGTCAAAGCTGGTGCTAATTGTCTGCACTTAGTGGACTTGGACGGAGCCAAAAGTGGCAGTCAGATTAACTTGCCGGCGATTCGCGGCATCGTGGCTGAGACCGGTGTGCCCTGTCAGGTGGGCGGAGGCGTGCGCGATGAGCAGACGATCGAGGCTCTGCTGGATCTTGGTTTGGCGCGGGTGATTATCGGTACGCGGGCGCTGCGCGAGCCGCAGTGGTTTGCGGACATGTCGCGGCGTTATCCCAAGCAATTGGTGCTAGGCATCGATGCGCGCGACGGCATGGTGGCTACCGATGGTTGGCTGGCAACCTCCAAGACATCTGCCATTGAGTTATCGCAGCAGATCGCGCAGCTGACCGATCAAATACCGGCCATCGTCTACACGGACATCGCTCGCGACGGGATGCTCAGCGGGCCGAATTTCGAACAACTGCAGCAGATGCAACAGGCCACCAACATTCCAGTGATTGCCTCCGGTGGTGTCACAAGTTTAGAGGACATTGATCGACTGGTCTCGATGAAGACGCATGCCTGTATCATCGGGCGAGCGCTCTATGAAGGCCGGTTGGATTTGGCGGAAACCCTCCAGCGTGCGCGGCGTGAAGTTGCCGCTGGACCGCCCTAACGCACGGGCTGCTGGCCTGAACGAAGCGCCTTCTCGCACTTCTTTCGGATCGTTCGACCAGTGGCAAAAAGTTGATTGTGGCGAGACACAAAGCTGACGAGGCTGGAAGAGACTCCGCCGGGAGAGGGCTAGGAGATTCTTCCGGTCGCGATGGCGCAGCGGTGAAAGGTGCACGGTCATGGTTAAGTCAGTTACGGCCGGTCAACGTCGCAACATTGCGTTTTGCGGACATGGGTCCTGTGGCAAAACCAGTCTCATTGATGCGCTACTGGTGGTCACAGGTGCCGTGTCCGGCGAACACAGCGTCGATAACGGGACGAGCATCTGCGATTTTGATCCGGAAGAAAAAACTCACCACCACACTGTCGAAGCCAAAGTTACCCACTGCGAGCATCAGGGCTTGCACTTCTCACTGCTGGACACTCCCGGCTATCCGGACTTTATCGGGCAAACTATCGGTGCCATGGCTGGCGTGGACTGCGCCGCGGTCTGTGTGCATGCGCATGCGGGCGTAGAGGTCAACACGCGCCGCGTGTTCCACGCCGCGCGACAAGCCGGCTTGGCTACCGCGTTGGTCATCACGCGACTGGACGGAGATACGATCAATTTTAACGATCTGGTCCGACAGATCATTTCCTCCTTTGGCGATGCCTGCGCGCTGGTGAACGTGCCCAACGCGGTCAGCGGCAATTTCAGCCAGGTAATCGACGTGCTGGACGGTGGCCAAATGGCCAGCGAACTGATCGACCTGAGCAAAGCCCGTGATCACCTGATCGAATGCCTGGTCGAAGCTGACGAGGTGGTGCTCGAGCAATATCTCGATGGCGTGACGCCGTCGAACGAAGTTCTACGCACCCTCATGCCGCGAGCCGTTTTGGGTGGTAGTTTGATTCCTATCTTTTGTGTCTCTTCCAAACAGCGTGTGGGCTTGAAGGAACTGCTATCGGGATTGGGCCTTTGTGCCCCCTCGCCAGACATGTTGTGTCGGCATGGTCTGGGGCCCGATGGAGAATCGGTGGAGTTGTGTGCCGACAACAATGTACCGCTGGTGGCGCGCGTCTTTGAAACACACATCGATCCCTTTGTGCAAAAGCTCAGTTACATTCGCGTGATCTCTGGTACGCTGGCCAAGGACCAAGTGGTGCACATTGCCGGCACCCGCAAGAACCTCAAATTG
>JADLDX010000276.1 GCA_020846515.1 Pirellulaceae bacterium | reverse complement strand
CAAGCCTGTCGACTTCCTGCGGACGGCGAATATTTGGTCGCGGTGCGAGACCACTTGAATCAAGGTAGTCCCATTCATGCTTACCGCATCGAAATCTCCGCGCCATCGCCTGCCCTGTCACTGGGAATAGCTGAATTGCAGCGCTATGTGGCTCAGACGTTGGAAGTCCCGCGCGGTGGACGCACGGCTGTAATGCTGACTGTTCAGCGGAAAAATTTCAGTTCAGATCTGGCACTGACTCTGGAGGGCGCGCCAGCTGGAGTTTCGATGGGTAATCCGAATATCGTGGCCGCTCAAGGGCAAATACCTTTGATGATTCGTGCCGCGGCCGATGCTCCGGTCGATGCTGCTCTGGTAGATATCAAAGCCCAAACGACCGGTAACGACCTGAACATCACTGGACATTTGGATCAACGGACCATGCTGGTTCGTGGTCAAAACAATGCCGACATGTGGGGCCACAATGCTGACCGAGCCTCCATCGCCGTGTGCGACGAATCTCCCTTTGACATCGAAGTTGTCCAGCCTAAAGTCCCGTTGGTTCGCAACGGTGCCTCTGCCTTAATCGTCAAAGCCAAACGCAAAGCCGATTTCAAAGAGGCCATTCGCTTGCGTGTTCTGTATACACCGCCCGGAGTTTCAGCCTCTGGCAGTGTGCAGGTACCTGCCGATAAAGACGAAGTCGAGATTCCCATCACCGCCAATGGCAATGCGGCCATTGGCAGCTTCCCGATCACCGTCCTGGCGCGCTACCGATCGGGCAAGGGTGGTGACATGTCGATCGCATCTGAGTTCATCAACTTGGAAATCACAGATTCATTTTTTGACTTCAAGTTCAATAAGTCGGTAGCTGAAATCGGTAAGCCGACGACCGTTGGAGTAGGTCTAACCATCAAGCGTCCGCCAGAAGGCGATGCATTGATCGAGTTGGTTGGCTTGCCAGCGGGCGTTAAGCTACCGGAAGGTGCGATCAAGATCACCCCGGAAATGACCGCGTTGAATTTTCCAATCGAGGTGGCTGCGGATGCCAAACCAGGTCAGTTCAAGACGCTGGTTTGCAAAGCAATCATCACCCGTCCTGACGGTTCGATCGTTCAAAACCAAGGCACTGGCGAGATGCAATTGGATCCGCCACCACCTGTGCCCGCCGCTGTGGCTGCTGCACCTGTAGCTCCCAAGCCCACTGCTCCTCCCGCCGCGAAACCACTTACCCGCCTGGAACAACTTCGCCAAGCCAAAGCTGCGGCCGCTGCGCAGCCGGCCCCTGGCGGTAGTAACTAAGATGGAATGGATGATGAAGCTTTTGACCAAACCGACTCTGATTTCTCGATCAGCCAAATTTGTTTGCACTTTAGCGAGTGCTTTTGCGGTCGCTGGACTATGTAATGTGGTTCTGGCTGCCGAGCCCACGTTTGAAACGCTGAAAGTTTACCCGACCGAAATCAAAATGAACTCGGCGGCCGCGTATCAAAACGTCGTCGCTGTGGCCGTGCGGGCCGATGGTGTCACGGTCGACGTGACCGATCAGGTCGAGTGGAAACTGGCCGAGCCGTCCCTGGCGAAGATTGAGAATTTCCAGCTCAAGCCCTTGGCCGATGGACAAACCAAACTGCTAGCCAGTTGGAAAGGCTTCTCAGCGGAAACCGCGCTGACCGTAACCGATGCGGCTAAACCCAGGCCGATCAGCTTCGCACAGGACATTATGCCCGTGCTCACACGCACCGGTTGCAATACCGGCTCGTGCCATGGCGCAGCTCGCGGTAAAGATGGATTCCGCTTATCTCTGTTCGGCTTTGACCCACAAGGTGACTACCAACGCATTACTCGCGAAATCGGCGTGCGTCGTATCAATCTGGCGATCCCTGACCAAAGTCTGATGCTGCTCAAGGGTGTTGGTGGCGTGCCACACACTGGCGGCAAACGCATGGAACCGGGCAGCGTTTATTACCACACAATGTTGGCCTGGCTGCAAGCTGGCGCTGTGAACGACGCCACGACGCCTCCTACCTGTACCAAAGTAGAAGTGTTCCCGCCGCAGGCCGTACTGGAAGGCGAAGGCGCCAAGCAACGCCTGGTGGCTGTAGCTCACTACAGCGATGGCACCATGCGCGACGTCTCTAACCTGGCCGCGTTCACCACCAACAACGAACGCAGTGCTGCTGTAACGGCTGACGGCGCGGTGACCGCCGGAGTCCGTGGCGAAGCCTTCGTCATGGCACGATTTGATACGCACACGGTGGGTACTCAAGTACTGGCTTTGCCTGTAGGTCTGAAATACACTCCGCCGGAAATAACCGGCAACTACATCGATCAACTTGTCGGAGACAAACTGCAAAAGCTGCGCATGTTGCCGAGCGGTTTGTGCACCGACGAAGAGTTTCTTCGCCGCGTTACGGTCGACATTATTGGCCAACTGCCTACCGAAGAAGCCTACCATGCTTTCATGCAAGACAAAGCCGAAGACAAACGAGCCAACTTGATCAACAGCCTCTTGGAACGAAAAGAGTTCAGCGAAATCTGGGCCATGAAGTGGTCGCAATTGCTGATGATCAAGAGCGACAATCAAGTCAGTTACAAAGCTGCGTTCCAATACTCTTCATGGCTCACCAACCAGTTCGCTAACAACGTGCCGATTGATCAAGTGGTGCGTGAATTGGTCTCCAGCAGTGGCGGTGTGTTCGAAACACCAGCGACCAATTTTTATCAGGTGGAACGTGACACCCTGAAGACGGCCGAAAATGTGGCCCAGGTGTTCATGGGCATTCGCACCCAATGTGCCCAATGCCACAACCATCCGTTCGATCGCTGGACGATGGATGATTACTATGGTTTCGCCTCCTTCTTCGCTCAAATTGGGCGTAAGAATGGTGAAGACTATCGAGAAGTCATCGTCTTCAATCGCGCTGGTGGTGAAGTCAATCATCCGGTCAATGGCAAGCCATTGCCGCCCAAGTTCTTAGGCGGCGATGCACCCAAGATGGATGGCAAAGACCGTCGCGAAGTTCTAGCCGGTTGGATTACGAGCCCTGACAATCCGTTTTTTGCTACCAGCATTGCCAACCGTGTTTGGGCCCACTTCATGGGCGCTGGCATCGTTGATCCGGTTGATGACATCCGCGTCAGCAATCCGGCATCCAACCCAGAGCTATTCCGCGAACTGGGGCTGAAGTTGACTGAGTACAAGTTTGACGTCAAGCAATTGGTGCGTGACATCTGCAACTCGGAAACCTATCAACGCACGACGCAAACCAACGAGACGAATGCCCAAGACACTCGTAACTATGCCTTCTCGCGCATCCGCCGCATCCCTGCTGAAATGATGCTCGACTGCATTTCGCAAGTGACCAATACCAAAGACAAGTTCCGCGGCTTGCCCGAAGGGGCACGCGCCGTACAAATTGCCGACGGTACCACCAGCACCTACTTCTTGACCGCCTTCGGTCGTTCGCCGCGCACCACGGTGTGCGAAGCCGAAGCCAGCACCGACCCATCGCTATCCCAAGCCCTGCACCTGCTCAACGGCAGCACCACGCAAGGCAAGATCACACAGGGTCAATTGGTCAAGAAATGGCTGGAAGCGAAGTTAGAGGTTCCGAAAATTCTGGAGCACATCTTCATTCGTAGTCTGGCGCGTCGACCAACGGCCGGGGAAGTGGAAGCCCTTACCAAACTGGTAGGTGAAGCTGCCAATCCACAAGCTGGTCTTGAAGACGCCTTCTGGGTTGTGCTGAACAGCCGCGAATTTATGTTTAATCACTAAAGTGAGCTAGACTGACTAGATACTTCAAAGTCGCATCGCCCACCAAGCGGCAGTAGCTGTAGGGGGCGATCGTCTTGTGGCTCAAGGACAACTGGACAATGCATCGATCGATCAAGGCTCTCGCTCTTTTCTTGGCTT
>JADLDX010000275.1 GCA_020846515.1 Pirellulaceae bacterium | reverse complement strand
TTCTGGGTAGTCTCCAAAGAAGGATCGGTAGCCAAGGCCAGCGAAAAGCTGCATGTCACGCCGGCGACCATTAGTATTCAGCTTCGCGATTTGGAGAAGTCGCTGGGCGTTAAATTGTTCCGGAAAGCCGGGCGGGGGCTGGCATTGACCGAGATGGGCATGGCGGTGCAAGCCGATGCCAACGAGATCGTCGCAACTGGTCAAGAGCTGATGGACATGGTCAATGGTAGACCCGTGGGTGGTCCGATGATCTTGCGCGTGGGGATCAAGGACGTCATGCCCAAATTGGTTGCCTATCAACTTCTAGAACCAACACTTCGCGTGTCGGCCGATATCCGACTGCTGTGCTACGAAGGCGATGTAACTCAGCTGATTTCGGATCTGGCTATCCACAAGCTAGATGTCGTGTTATCCGATACCCCCATTGAGCCCACCATGAAGGTCCGAGCTTACTCGCATTTGCTGGGTGAATCCGACGTTGTACTGGTCGGCACGAAAGCGCTGGCCAAAAGTGTTCGAAATGGTTTCCCGGGATCGCTCAACGGCGCGCCCGTGCTGTTACCGATGAGAAATTCTGTGCTCCGCCGTTCTCTGGATTATTGGTTCGAGGCGAACGAAGTGCGGCCCAAGATCGTTGGTGAATTCGATGACAGCGCCATGCTCAAGATCATGGGCAAAGCTGGCGTAGGCATTTTTGCTGTGGCCAGCGCGATCCGATCGGATGTGGAGGAGATGTATGGAGTGGAGTTCATCGCGGCCGTGTCAGACGTGACGGAGAAATTTTATGCCTTGTCAGTCGAACGCAAAGTAAAACATCCGGCAGTCTTGGCGATCTCAGAAGTCGCCAGAAAGAAACTGAGCCATCGATAACGCATAAGCTCTGAACACTTTGACCATCAGATCGGCACACTGGGCTGACAATCTACGCTGGTCAGGAAATGGGAGAGCGTCTCGACCGAATAAGGTTTGGGAATAAACTTCGGTGGTGGGCTGTCGCTGCTGCTGTTCCAAGCCTGAAGATCGACGTAGTAGCCTGTGCAAATGGCAACGGCTATAGAAGGCCAGCGTCGGTGAATCTCGCGGTAAGCCTCCTTGCCGCTCATCGTTGGCATCGTCAAGTCGAGCAAGACAACGTCGAATGGTTCAGACTCGAGTATCGCCAGTGCTTCGTGGCCGCTAGCGGCTACGATCGCAAGGTGCCCCAATTCTCGCAACAAAGCCTGGCCAGAATGGCGAACCATTGGTTCATCGTCTACCAACAGAATGCGCAAAGGTCGAGCGTGGGTGACGGTCTGAGCAGCCGATGGGTTGGAGGTGGCCTCCGGTGGTTCGGCCAGTGGCAGTTCGATACTGAATCGCGTGCCCACATCCAGTTTGGACTCGCACACGATTCGCCCTCCCAGTTGCTCGATCACACCCTGAGCCATGGATAGCCCAAGGCCCGTGCCTTCGCCTGGTTTCTTGGTGGTAAAGAAGGGATCGAAAATGCGCGCCTGCACTTCGCGCGACATGCCGCATCCAGTGTCCTCGATCTCAAGGCAGGCGAATGGCCGTTCGGCGCTGCCATCCTGCACTAACGGCGCAACGCGGATCGTGATTTTGCCACTTCGCCCCTTCAGCGCGTCGCGCGCGTTGATGCAAATGTTGATCAGCACCTGTTCGATCCGATTGACATCAATACATGCATACAACGGCTCACGACATAACTCGATGTCCAGAATGACAGAACGATCAAATGTTCGACGCAGCAAGATACTGATGCGTCCCACGAGATCATTCAAATTCACAACTTGGATTTCCAACCTGGAACGACGCGAGAAATCCAGAAGTTGCTGAGTCAGTTCGGCGGCGCGCCTGACTGCCGTTTCGGCGGCGTTTACGTACTCCAGTCCGCTTGGCGAATCTAGAAACCTGATCAGGGCCAAATTAGACGAGACAATCGTCAGCAAATTGTTGAAATCATGCGCAACTCCGCCTGAGAGCTGCCCGATGGCTTCCATCTTTTGCGATTGGAACAATTCATTCTCCAATCGCTGCTTATCGGTAATATCTTCAAAAGTATATAGATGGCCATGGTAAGTTTCGTCACTATCGACAATGCTCGACACAAACGCGCGCACGACCTGCGTTGGATTTTCGAGGTTTAGCGTTACGGAGATTGGCTCAGCCGCGTAGGTTTCTCCGGCGCGCATTACGGGTGCGAATACGGAGGGGTCGACCAGCCGTCTTCGAATGATGGCTAGCAGATAATCGATCGATTGATTGGCGACGGGACTCTCACCGAAAAGCCGTTCAAATTGTCGATTCCAGGTTGATAAACGACGGTTCGCATCGGTCACCAGGACGGCTTCGCTAATGGCCTCGAATGACATTCTTAAGTGAGAGGATAACTTCTTGAGGCCTTTCGTTCTCGCATTGACTTGACTGCGAAGCAACCAGTTCCAACTGAAGACGACACCAACCAGTGATATGCCGATCGAGGCGGCCCATGCCAGGTGCGCCATCGATAGCTGTACTGGCGCGGAAACAAATTGCGTGTCTTCCGGCTTCATCACGAACAGTTTTAATCGGTCGGTGGCTTGCCTGTTGACATTTAAATCGATGAGC
Organism: Pirellulaceae bacterium; assembly: GCA_020846515.1. GTDB lineage: Bacteria > Planctomycetota > Planctomycetia > Pirellulales > Pirellulaceae > Aureliella. The sequence goes on along the minus strand of JADLDX010000275.1, from coordinate 4,152 downwards.
GGAGTGCCAGTTAACCGAATGCGATCTCCAACACGATACAAATTGCGAGGATCTGGTTGTTCGTTGACGATGGCGGAGAAATGCTTGTTCTCTGATCGCATATGGTAGTAACGCAAACCGTTTTCCAAATATTGGTCGACTACTACCGCTTCCAATTGAACACGTAGCGGTAGATGCTTGGCTTGTTCCCAAGCCTCTGCGCTCAGTTCGATGCTCTGTGGCAACTCACGTTCGTCTATGATCTTGATTCGATGGGCCGCCAATTGCTGAGCGTATTCCGGTTGGTTAGGTTTCCCCCAAACGGACACGTGGATTCCTGGTTTGAGATACTCGACAAATCGCGTGGCTACTCGCCAGACTGAATGATCGTTGCCGATAACGATTTGTCCTTGGTCGTCTAAAAACAACACTTGGCCCTCGGCGGTCGCCTTTGTTGAAAGTGTAGGCGATAAGTCATCGCCTTGAGAGATCGTCAGCTGGTCCACCCCGACCATGCGGAGCGAACAATAACTGAATCGATCCAAGTCATACTTGGGACTCAAGGTCCCAATGGCACTTGCCAATGCATTGGCCTCGACGGCAGCATATTGCTGCGGACTCAGGTAACTCGCCACATGTAGTTCAATAGTTTGATTATTTACCTCAGCCAACAATAGCGACTGGTCAAACTTGTCCAAAACTTCCGAGAGACGGCAGCGCATTTCGACCAAGCGATCAGTGGGCAACTTGTTTTTGCTTGGAACTTCATCGAGTTGCAGCGGTATCAATGGACCTGAACCGGGCAACAGCTCAAGCCCCAGCAGCGCGATGTCAGGCCTGGACTTATACACCAAACCACGAATTCTCAGCCGTCTGCCCAGCGGTTGCGTATAAAGAATCGTCGTGGCTGCATCCGCACAATGCACCATCGCTGGCAGATCCCCATCTTGTATAAAGAAAACGCTCCAATATCGCGATGCAAAAGTCAACTGGGCCTGCAAATCAACTTCGAAGTCCTGCATACCGACTTCCCTTTGCACCCTGCGCAACTCCGCCAAGGAACGAATCACTGGATGCTGAGTGTCTTTCCAAATCGACGGGCCAGCAGCCGAGTCAGTCGGGCTTGAGCCTTGCGACCAGGCAATGTCAGGGAACGAAACCATACCCAGGACGAGCACCACTAGCGCGCCAACGCCAAGCAAATCAAAGAGGTGAACAGCCGCGTACAAGGTCCATCTAGAAGTCATCGGTAGGTGAGAGTTGAGAGAATCCATTGTGCCCCATGTTCAGCTTGCTAAGCACGTCGACGTGCGTAAACAGCGAAAACATGATACCACATCGGCCCAGCCGGTTCCCCTGGCGTTGCGAAATTCGATGACGTTCCGCAGTCACGAATCAGCCGATTACCCAACGCGCCCACCGCATTAAAAGCGTAAAGAAACGAGCTATCGTATCCACTTTATCCTCATTTCCCCTGTATGGATCAGCACCATTCTTAGCTAAACTGATACGGGCTATTTGCTTGACATTCGGGCGTCGATCTTAGTGTGGGTTCGGTTTAAAAAAACCGTGGGCGAGCGCCCTGCGGCTGATCGGCCGACGCCGACATTCGTCATCAACGGGTGGGAATACTGTGGCAGCTAAATGTCCTTCGTTGAAGACGCTTAAGGCTTGGGTAGATCATCGATGCGAACTGGACGAGACTGACGTCCAGCATGTTCGGACTTGTCATCGCTGCCTTCAGTTCCTCGAGCAAACGAGCCACGCGCCAGAGATGGAAAAGTGGTTACAGGCTCCAGTAGCCCAAACGTTTCATAGTGAACCCGAGTTTCAAGAACTACAAACTCGTTTACACCTTTTGGCCCAAGCGGCATACGATGAAACTGCGTTGGAGGCGGACTCAACGATCGAAAACGGATCGCAGTTTGGTAGTTCACCCACTGATCAGCCAAGTGCGGGGGGTACCATGCCGGAACACCCGCCATGGAATGAGTTCGACCATCAAGAGACCGAATTGGAGTTGGATCTTGAATCCTTGCAAGCCGGAATGCCAGACCAGCGATATCGGTTGCTGCAGGTGCTAGGCCGGGGTGGCTCCGGGCTGGTTGTACTGGCATTCGATACAAAACTCGATCGCGAAGTGGCCGTTAAGTTCTTGGTACGCGACTCGGAATCTGCCAGGCATAGACTGCGGCGCGAGGGTCGAATCCTGGCTGAACTAGATCATCCCAACGTGGTTCGCATCTTTGACATAGGCGAGCTAAACAACACCTTAGAATCCAGGGGCACACAGTACTTGGTGATGGAGTACGTAGCCGGTGGATCTGCAGCCAAACATGGTTGGGGACAGGCAACGACCTTTCGCGAACTAGCCAGGATGTTGCAGGGAGTGGCCGAAGGCTTGCAAATCGCACACAATCAAGGCCTGGTTCATCGCGATTTGAAGCCGAGTAATCTATTGCTGGATGAAGAGAAACGCGTCTTGAAGGTGGCCGATTTCGGACTGGCGAAACACTTGAGTGAGTCGGCGACGCAAGTTACACGCGCGGGGAATCTGGTCGGTACGCCGCAGTTTATGAGTCCAGAGCAAGTCCTTGGGGCAATGGCGGATGAAACGGGCGTTATACCAGCTAGCGAGACATCGAGCACGGATATTTATTCTTTAGGGGCCACGCTGTATGCGCTGCTAACTGGTCAGCCTCCACTCAATGGCAATACACTGGCTGTCCTCCGTCAAATACCTGAAGTTCAACCGGTTGCACCATCCATCCTCAATCCCGCAGTACCGCGCAGCCTGGAGTTGATTTGTCAGCATGCGATGGAAAAAACTCCAGCGCGACGTTACAGCAGCATGCGAGAATTCGCTGATGATTTACAGCGATTTGTCGATGGTCGACCAATTCACGCACGCGCGCCAAGTTGGTTTCAAAAAGGCGTTGAGTGGTGTTCACGCAACAAGGCCTTGGCCAGCACCCTCGTACTATTCTTATGCTCGTTGACCGCCGGAGTGATTGGGACCACATGGATGTGGTTGCAAGCTTCGCAGAACGCGAAACAATCGGCGCAGTATGCGGACTCCCTTGAGGTCAATCGCCAGCGGCTTAGGGAATCGGTCAGCCGATTTCAGCAGCGGATTTTTGCTGAGGAAGCCATGCATTGGCAAATGACCGATGCATTTCGTCGCGAAATGTTCTCGGATGTGATCAACTATCTCGACGAGTTCAGCGAATTGCTCTCCGAATCCTCGATAGACTTCGGCGAGTTCGAGCAATTGATTTCCGACTATCTGATGATTTCCAAAGCTGCCAGAGAAGTAGGGCGCTATGACGATGCGATCTTGGCAGCAGATCGCGCGGTAGAGTTGATCGACCAGCACAACCACTTGGACCAGAGTCAGGCTGCGAAAATGCTGTACTTGGAGTATCGCGTTGCCAGTGCGGCTTGCCGAGCAAGAATTCCGTTACTGAGCTTTCTCGCTGTCCCTCCAACTAACGCTGTGAGCCCTGACAAGGAAGCGAAGGACGCCAGGCTTGACTTGAAACCCGAACCATGGGCCGCTCGATGCACGCGGCTCGTGCAGTTGGCTGAGCGTGAATTGAAGCTGGACGAAAAGTGTGACGTTGCTGAGGCGACGGACGAACAATTCAAGTGGATATTGGCCAAGCGAGAGTGTGTCTTCTTAATGGCGGCCGACGGAGATTCAGCCAGCGCAGATTCAGCCAGCGCAGATCGCCTGGAATCAGCTCGCCAGATATTTGATGTGTGTCTGCATGAACTTCAACGAGGCGTGCCGGTGACCGACACGAAGCGTCTATTGTTGGTGGGCGACTTAGGTTGGGATTTAGCCTGGGCCGTGACCGGACGATCTGGAGATGACGGACATCGGGAGGTACTGGAACGATCTGAAGTTTTGCTGACGAAGTTGCGCAATCTTTCGCGAAGTCTCGAAAAACAGTTGATCACTACGGACTGGCTGCAAGGCAGCACCATTGCCCGTAAGGCGTTTATCTTGAGTCAAGCGGGGGATTTAGCGGGAGCCTGTGAGGCGGCGAAATTGGCCAGTGCTAGTTTCGACAGAGCGATCGAAATGCGGCCTCAAAATCGCAAGTGGATTGAAGAATCCGTGCGACTAGAGTTGCTTTACAGCGATTGGTTAGTGCAGCGTGGTGAATT
>JADLDX010000274.1 GCA_020846515.1 Pirellulaceae bacterium | reverse complement strand
GAAGATGCTGAACTTATTGGCTTGAGCTTGTTGGACAATCATGGCAGATCCTTGATGGTACCGTGCAGGAGGTGTTGAATCAGTTTGCTGACCGAGAGCATCGTAAAGTAGTGCTCGTCGATGCAGACAACGCCATCGACGAAGAGCTGATTGACATGCGGCGGTGAGGGGTGTTTCTCTTCGTCGATCAGGTGATATATGTGTGAAGCGGAATCTACATTCAAGACGACAGACTCTTCGAAGGTCGTCAGTTTCAAATCGCGTGCTTCGGCTACCAGTCGTTGCGTGGTTTCTAGCAGAATCATTTCACCGCATTGGTGGACTGGACGAGGCTCCAGGCCTAAGCAGCATCGCATGTTGACAACAACGCCGGTTCGACCGCGGATGTTGACCAGGCCATCGATGCGTGGATCGGAGCCGGGCACGCGCGTTACCGGCAGCGGGCGAAAATATTCTTCGACGACCAGCGATGGGATGGCGAAGGTTTCGTCGGCTATCATAAACGTGGAAATTTGCATGGCTTGTGCGTTACCTTACCGTGGCTTTGCGAACGATTTGCAAACACTCGGCCACCGTGGCGCGAACCTGGTTTTTGTCAATCTTGATTACGTACTTGTCAAAGCCCAGGCTCAGCCCCTTTTCCCGGAAGTGCTCTTCTGAAAGCGTGGTCAGCGCTACCAGCGGCAGGCCATCGAAACGGCGGTCTTCGCGAATTCGAGCGGCTAACTGAAATCCATCCATGCGTGGCATGTTGATATCTGAGATGACCAGGTTGTAACGCGTGGGTTCGTTCTGCAATTGCTCCCAGGCCTCCAAGCCATCGCAGACAATGTCCACCGTCCACTGTTCTTGCTGCATGTACTGCGAGATCAGTTTGCGGAAGAACAGGCTGTCCTCAGCCACCAGGATGCGGGCGATGCCGGTTGAGACTTCAGCCGGTCGCATTTTGTCTGGTGCATGCTTTTCGAAGACGCTGAACAGATCCAGGAGCATCACCAGATGATCGTTATGGACAAACGTTCCGACCACGCCGCGCTCATCGTCCAGTCTTGACTCAAAGTTATCGTCGACTTCCACCACCGAAACGTCGGGGCCAGTCAATATGCCAATCGGATACGAGATGGCGGCCGGTCGAATCAAGCAACAGTCATCGCGGCCGGCGAACATGGGGCTGATGGGCAGGAACGCGTCCAAACGCATCACGGAAATCGTGTCGTTCTTGATTTGGCAATACTCTTTGTTGCCTACTGTACGGATAGAGCTGAGCGAAATGCGTTCGATGATGGCCACTAGTTCAAGCGGAATGGCAAAGTATTCACCTTCAGCGAACGAGAAAACCACCATCTTCTGTCGCGTGCGCTTCTTGCTCGAAATTTGTCGCGGATCGATCGGTCGAATACCCTTGGCTTGACTGGCTTTGTCATGGAATTTGAGCGACAGTTTGTTAACGATGCCGTTGATATCCAGGATCAGCGAGACTCGACCGTTCCCTAAAACCGTATGACCAGAATAGACGATACAGTTTTGAAGCAGCTTCGGTGTACCGCGCACAATGATCTCTTGAATGCCGGTAACTTCTTCCACCACCGCGCCAAACAGATGCTTGCGATACTGCAAGACAACCAGGCAGGGATTGTGCTCGCGACCGGTGGCTGGAATCGAGCTACCATCGGTGGCGTCGCCACTCCCGTCGGCATCGATATCCAAAGCGCGTTTCAGATCGACCAGCGCCACCAATTGATCGCGCAATTGGTAGACGTTCTCTCCGTCCACTTGCACAATGTTGGCCTTGGCGCGTTCGTCGAAGCGAATGATTTCGCTGACGGCGGTTTCAGGAATCGCAAAGCGTTCATGCGCAATATCGACGATCAGCGCTTTGGTGAGCGATGACGATACTAGCGCCTTGGCCAGCGGCAGGATGGCGGAGAAGGTCGAGCCCGAGCCGACCTTCGTCTGCACATCGATCGAACCGCCCACAGCCTCGATATTGGTACGCACGACGTCCATGCCTACGCCGCGACCGGATAGATCGGTGGCCTGATCTTTCGTCGAAAAGCCCGCTTGGAAGATGAGCATGACCTTCTGTTGCTCAGTCATCTGACTGGCGGCCTCAGCGGTAATCATGCCTTTGCTGACGGCCTTCTCACACACGCGATCCCCCGAGATACCCCGGCCATCGTCCTCGATTGCCAGGATGATCTCACCGCTGTGGATGAACGACTTGAGATAGATATTGCCTTGTCGGTTCTTACCAGCCGCTTCACGCTCCGCCGGCGTCTCCAAAGCATGGTCCAGCGAATTTCGAATGAGGTGAGTTAGTGGATCGGCAAAGCTTTCCAGGATTGTACGATCCAGTTCCAAATCGCCGCCCTCGATATGCAGCGCTACCTCTTTGCCCAGTTGTCTGGCCAGGTCGCGAACCACGCGTCGATAGCGTTCGAACAGCGAACCCGTGGTCTGCATCCGGGTTTCGATGACGGTTTCATGCACTCCGGAGATGGCCTGCGAGAGCGTACGAAAAGCCGTATTGCCATTGAAATCGAACTCGTTCATCAACTGGTTGCGCGCCATGACCATCGTACCCGTCCATTCCAGCAACTTGTGCAGGATGTGGACTGGCACGCGCATCGATTGATCGACGACCGCCTTGTTGTGTTCAGCTTTCGCTTGTTTGTCGGCATCGGACACCTTACTGGCCGATGTCGTGGCGTTCGCTTTGGGGCTGGCCTCAGTTAGGGCTGCCTCTGGTGTACTGGATGTAGCCGTGCTTGATTTAGTGGCGACTGCGGCTGGGGAGCCAGTTGAGGTTGAGTTAGTCGATGGTGATTTTTGGGGTGTGGATTTGTTGGATGTGGGTGTGGATGTGGGAGACGGTGAGCTAGGACTCGCGGTGCTGGGCGCATGCGCGGTGAGGGCATCGACGTCCAGCACTGTGACCGTAGCTGGATCCAAGTTAAAGAAGTCGCAGAGGATATCTTTTTCGAGTACCGTCTCGAGATAGATGATGCAGGAACCGCTGGTCGCCTTGTCGATAGTCTCGGTGGGTTGATTGGCGTATAACACTTTGCCGATGCTCGACAGAGCTACGATCAGGCCTTCTTTTACATCGACTGCTTGTAAAATACGGGCTAGATCCACCTCGACGCGAAAAACGAGCGCCCTACCGGAGATGGCTGCTTTAATGGCCTTAACGTCCGCTTCGGACAGGCACTCCTGAGTCTGCGCGTTGGCAGATGCCTGCCCATCGCCGGCAGCTTTGGCTGGCTGAGTGGCTGGCCCAGTGGCGGGCTTGCCTAGGGCGACATCCAGTTTCTCGACTGCTGGGGCGTAATCGAATGTTTCTCCAAGATCGGCCGTACTCAGCATTTGCTCGATGGTATCGACAGCCGCCAGAATAGCGTCCGTTACGGTCGGGGTGGCCGCTTGCGAACCGAAGCGAATGTTGTCCAGCAACGTTTCGGCGCGATGGGCCACCGCGACGAGTGACTTGAGCTTGAGGTAGCCACCGCTACCTTTAATCGTATGGACTGTTCGAAATATACGATTGACTAGTTCAGAGTCGCTGCCACCATCTGACTCTAGCGTTAGTAGATCGGATTCAATGTCTTGCAAGCCCTGGATACTCTCTGAGACAAACTCAGCGATCAGCTCTGGGTCTTGCTCTTCTGACATTCCATCATCGGGCGAAACATTGGTACCCGGTGTACCAGTCGCACTGTTTGGCTGCAACTGATTACCTTGCCCGTATTGCATTTAAAATCCGCAGGTCCATGGGAACTGGTAACACGAAACGTCGCCCGGTTTGCACGAGGCGACCAAATCAACAACCGGGCGATTACTTTCCAAATCGTACTTTCCAGATTGTGAAAGAAGACGGACAAGTCCAGGTTGCACATGATTGCACAGGGACCAACCGGGATAGTATGGCCGGTGGGCACAGGCTGGTCGCGCGCGGCGAGCCCAGTACTCAGCAGGCCGATACTGGGCTGACTTGGATTGCGAGAATCTGTGCAAAGTTAACGTGTCTGTCAGGCTTGGCCATGGATTCGGGTCGCTAAGGAATTCCCCTAGGAAGTCGCTAAAACGCTGAGAATATGGGGTCGTGCAGTTCTAGGGAACCCTCTTGGCCGCGGATCGCCTAAGCGCCTACCGTTTTAGCGTCGATGAAGACGCTGCAGGGGAAAAACCACTGACCTACGAGTGTCCACCTATGTTCACGACCTTCCCATTTGATATGTCGTCGCTGTATTGCCTCACGGCTGCGACATCACGGCCATCGGCCAAGAGTGAAAGAGAACCGATTGCTTCGCCGAAGACAGCGGTGAAATCTAGCCATGCCTTGGCCGACATCTTTCAGTCGATGATCGATCAAACGTATCGTCGACTGGTGGATCGTCAAGCTCACCGCGAAGTCGTACCGGCCGTCTATGCCCAGCGCGAATCGATCAACAAAAAGTTTCAGCTCGTGGCGCAAGAATGGTCGCTCATGATGGACGACCAATGTCTCGGCCAACTACGCTCAGTCAAAATTGATAGCGAGAAGAGCAACATAATCAATGTTTGGATCTTCCCCAATCGCCCACAATGCAAGCCGGTATTCGCAGCGGAGCTGATTGGCGTCGGCGAAACAGTACGAGTTGCCTTTATAGACATACAGACGCCAGTACTTGCGCCAGTACTCGATGTGGCCATCGCTGAAGAGGTGGCCACGATGACGAAGCTGCTGGCGGCGCGATTCACAAACTTGCCCTGCGATGAACCGGCTCCAGATTGGGCCATTGGCGCGTCGGCAGGAGGATTTACTTACGCGCGGGCGGTCCCACCCCAATTCTTGCCGCAGGTCAGCCAGTGCTACTTGGCATATCTAGATACCTACTTCAACGGTTTCCTGTTTGATTCGTCGCTTCAGTACTCCTACCCGAGTCGTTATCAACCCGCTTTGGAGACTTTGCACCAATATCAACTCCATCACATGGAGCATAGTCCTGGGAAGAAGTTTTTGGGCAACCTGTTCGGTGCCTCATGGACTCAGCAGTTCATGCAAGAGTTCTTGTTTGCCATGCCAAGAGGATGAATATGAGTACGATGTCCCGAGTTCGAACGGCGATTTCCCAATCGCACGATGCTATTGAGCAGACAGATTTCGCCAAGAGTCTGCTGGATGGTCGTGTTTCGCGGTTGAGCTACGCCTGCTACTTGTCCCAAATGCATAAAGTGCACGCGACATTGGAAGCCACGGTGCTGCGCTGCCCAGAGATTGCCGCGTTCTTTCTGGCTGAAATGGTGCGAACTCCTGTCCTCGTTCGCGATTTGCTCGAGTTGGGTTACCAGGCTGAGTCTTTCCCTGAAATGCCTGCCACGCAAGCACTGACCGGTCAATTGGCTAACTGGTCGCGCACCTCTCCGCAAGCGTTGCTGGGATGCATCTACATTTGAGAAGGCTCACGGATGGGATCGCTGATGATCGCCAAGCCTTTGGCGGCGGCTCTTGGTCTGCCGGCGATTGTACCGGGAGAAATTGCCGCGGGAGTGGAGTATCACTTGGACGGTGCGGCGTTGACTCCCAAGCGTGTGCGTCAATTAAAGGAATCCATCGATCAAAGCAACTTGTCGACCGAACAAGAGCAACAACTGGTTATGGGCGCAACCGGCTTCATGGAGTTGCTGATCGATTTGTACGTAGCCTTATCGCCAACGACCGGGTCTGCTGTACCGAGCCCGTTAACTTGCCCGATGCAAGGTACGTCAACGAGAACGGCACCCAGAACATTGCAGGCCTTACCCGTTGGTAATGCTGCACCGGATATCGCGGGTAAATCCGGTACGCCGGTCGTGAACAATGCGGTTCATGCGACCGATGGCGACGTCGGATCGATCGTCCGCACCGATCGCCAACTGAAATCAGCCTAGCGTAAACCCACGTTTCGTAGGCGGCTGCCACACGGATCAACCGCAGAGGAAAGTTATTGATGAGTCAAACCGCGCCAACCAACGACAAGACCTCGCAATTCGTAGAGATCATCTCGGGGGCTGCAGAT
>JADLDX010000273.1 GCA_020846515.1 Pirellulaceae bacterium | reverse complement strand
TGGCATTCGACAACGCATAAATTTACTGTACGCGTAAAGTAAACTTTACTCTAGCCGATTTACCAGAGTGCGGAGCAAAAGGCTGGCAGCGCGATGGGGGCCAGCGTCAGGCGGCGTTCGGGCATTCCTTCGGCTAGACGCATTCTGATTGCGGCTCGGCGGTAGTCTTTTTCATTGGTAACCGAACTGCTCGCCGCCTACGCGGCGCTGGATCGACACCGGCGGTTGGCACCGCCGGCTGGAATCCTGCGTCCCTGCGGGACTTAGTCCCGTCAGAGCCGTACGGTAATCAACTAGAAATTCCGTTGAAGAACCGGACGGCTCGCGCCGTACCGCTAAAAAGCAGGCGACTTAGTCCCGTTGGTGAGCTTACGTCGCTGCGCACTGCTTCTTCGTACTTCGTTTGCGCACCAGCCACGCACAACCCACCAGTAGTAACCAACTGGGTTCCGGCACGGCGGTAATGCTCATACTGCAATTGGATATCTGAGTGCCTAGCGTGGCCAGGTCCGAACTGGGTAAACCGATGCTGTCAATGCCATCGATGTCAATCGTCCAGGTGCCGCTGGTGAAGCCTGTCGTGTCTAGGGTAACCTGAGCCAAGAGTGAGTTGGGTGCGATGACAGGCCGCGATGCAAGATCGAGCGCTACGATCGTCGACTGCACCAGTTTGGGCGACATCAGCACGTTGGTCTGCGAATTGGGCAGCTTGGCAAACAGGCCGTCCGTGGGCTTTAAGTTGACGTTCGTGATAACAGGCGAACTGGTATCGAAGCCACCTATTAACGAGCCACCATCGTCAATGACTATGTTCAGATTCAGCCCTCCCGCTGTCTCGTCTGGCGAACTGGGATTGACAAAGATGTTGATGACCTGGCCAGCCATGTTCGGTAACAATTGATGGTTACCTACGACTATGAATCCAGCCTGCGTCATGCTGGCGCTAGCCAGCGCCATACACCATACCAGTAGCCTGCAACAGAATTGGAATCGCGTGGTCAACAGGGATCGAATGGTTGACATAGTTTAACCTCGGACATTGGATTTCAAGGGAAAGGACGGATGTGTGGTGAGCTGAGTGAAACTCTGCGGTTGGTTCACCTGTTCGACGGCTTCGGACCAGTTGTCGAAATCAGCTGCGAACAACAGGTCGACCTGCAGGGCATACGCCTCCAGCGAACTTGGAGTGCCGACTTGCTCGGTTGCTTGACGGCCCACTTGGGAAACGCGGGCTGATTGTTCGTCTAGGCGCTGAGTGCTACGGCGCGTGGGTTCTTGCGTCGATGGCAAGACGCCACTGGAAATTGCCGTATTCAACGTTGATGCTGATGTTGATTCAAAAACAGATGTCGCGCGTCCGGTTCCAAAAAGTCTACCGGTAGGGCCTGATTCTATGCGGATCAGTCTCAGAGCATTCAAGAACGATGTTTGATGATTGACGGCGATGGCCACATCCGTGGCATTCACCAGCCGGTCGCGATTCAGGTCGTAGACACTGGTGATGCGCGCTGGATTGAGGAACGAGTTCTGATTGCTAACGATGGCTGCAATATCCGATGCATTCACCAGCACGTTGGATGGGCTATTGCCGACATCGCCAATGGCATTGCCAAAGTAGAACACGTCTGGTGCTTCCAGGGCGGTGTTGGCGGTGGGCAAGAGAGTGATCTGCAACCATTGCTGTTGGATGGCATTGTCTGGCCACACCAGGCTAATGCGATGTGCACCGGCTACGCCGGCGCCACGGCGCACCACGATCGAACTAGGTCGCGGCGCCTCGGCCCATGCCGCAGGTGTATCACTGTTGCCGATGCGGAACTGGAAGTCGTTGTCAGTCAGTACAACATCGTCGGGTAAATTGAAAACGTCGATCATGATGCCATTGATACCGCGACTGTAGTTGCTGATATTGGCCAGCGTAGCAGCGCCGTTAATCAATGCGGCTTTGTCGGTAGCGATGGCCGCATCGTCGCTGGTCCCAACGTTGGGCGAGTTGCCATCAAAGAACGAGCGGTTGTAGAACAGGTGGCGATTCATAACCAGCCCGGCAGCCGACTGGACTTTGATAACGGCGCTGGACTGTCGGTATACTTTGAATAGTTCGTTCCCGATAATCTCATGGCCCGTAAACGTCCAACCGCTACCTATCTCGACCTGATCATCTCCATCGCGGCGCACGATCAATGTGTCGGTCTCGTCGGAGAGATTCAGCACCGCCAGGTGATCGAGAGTTACGGCGTGGCGACCCGTACCTCGGATGTCGATCACTTCAATGCCCTCCAGCAAGCCATCTTCCAGACGGGTCAAGTCCAAGGACATTTGGCCAGACTTGACTTGCATGGCATCGTTACCCAAGTCACCAAACAGTTGCACGTTCGTCAAACTATGGACCAGGAAGATATCGTCTCCGTCTCCGCCATATGCTATGACTTCGTCTAAGAGTCCGGCGATATCGATCGTGTCATGACCACGACCAGCCATCAGCTGCAAACGACCGCGCGGTGAGTGATGCTGCATGACAAACGTGTCGTTGGCGTCGCTGCCAAAGACATTCAGGCTGGGGGCATCGATTTGACCTTCGGTCTTGACCAGAGCACCAACCTCTCCTTCACGCAATTGTTGACCGGCTTTAAAGGTCACTGGTCCGCCTGAGAAGATGCGGCTGCCAGGCAGAGTCACGATATCTAAACCGGCTTCCAGGTATAGTCCTGCGAAGGCTTCGATCGATCCATCACTGGCCAGTTCCATCGATCCTGCGCCCGATAGATCGATACTGGCCAGAAACGATTGCACTAGTTTGATCTTCAGCGGGCCACACACGTTAAAGACAAAGTGCTGGCCATCGGCCGTGGCTGAGAAATTGCCGCTGGTGCAGACCTCCAGTTTGTCGTTTGCTTCGCCCAGCGTCGCGGTTAAGCCGCCGGCGGCCAGCAGCGTGATACTGCTGCCAGAGATATTGATCAGTCCCTCGTCCAAC
>JADLDX010000272.1 GCA_020846515.1 Pirellulaceae bacterium | reverse complement strand
TGCAACTGGGCATATTCCTGCTCCCAGGCGTTGCTAGCCAGTTTGCGATCGGCCAGCTCAGCAGGATCAAATTCACCAGCGATGGCCAGCAATTGTTTCTTAAGGCCTGGGCCCATCAAGCGTTCGTAATACGCGGTCTCTGTGAAATCGAACCGTGGACTGATCGACGCGATCGCCCCCCAATTTTGTTGCATGCGTTCCAGCACCCAGTCCAACGCTGTCGGATAGCGACTGAAGATTGCCGCGATCAAAATCGTTGACGGATGAGAGCGTGGTGTGCCCATATACCTTCAGCTACATGCTGCCCTTGCAAGCACTTCGACAATTCGACTTGTCCCCCAAACACAACCCAACAACAGGTCAAGCCTCAAGCTCAAACGCACACCATGCAGTGGCCGGTCCCCATCGCGCAGTGGCAGGGGACACATGACTTAATATGCTTTGGCGAAGATGGCTCGTTTTCCACTGGGCTTGCCGGTTACGAAGCAAGGGCCGCCCTGGTCGTCGCCGTCCATCGGGATGCAGCGAATCGTGACTTTCAGCTCATTGAGAATCTCAGCCACATCGGCTTCCGAGGCAAAATGGCACTCGGCAAACCCGCCGTGAATCTCAGGCTGTTCAGCATTCTTCGGTGTGAAGTAAGCGCGAAAGTCATCCAGGTTATCGATTTTGACCGTGTGGTCAGCCCGTAACTTGGTCGCGCGATCGAACAGATTCTGCTGCATCTGCATAAGGATTTTGCTAACGCTGGCGGTGAATTCGCTACGCGACATGCTGACCTGTTCGCCCGTATCTCGCCGGGCGACGAAGACGGCATCTTTGGCGATATCCTTAGGGCCAACTTCGACGCGGAGCGGCACGCCTCGCTTGACGTGATACCACTTCTTCTCGCCACCGCGCATATCGCGATCATCGATCGAAACTTCGATGGCCCGTTCACCCAACATTTGAGTCGATAGTTCCTTTCGCAGAGACTGGCAATACGTCAACACTTCGCTGCGCTGCGCGTCGTCGCGATAGATCGGTTGAATGACGATATGGGAAGGAGCCAGTCGCGGTGGCAGGATCAATCCGTCGTCATCGGAATGCGTCATGATTAGCGCGCCGATCAGTCGCGTGCTGACGCCCCATGAGGTCGTCCAAGCATATGACATCTGACCATTCTGATCCTGGAACTTGATCTCTTGCGCCTTGGAGAAGTTTTGCCCCAGAAAGTGGCTGGTACCAGCTTGCAGCGCTTTGCGATCTTGCATCATAGCCTCGATCGACAGTGTCACGTCGGCGCCCGGAAATCGCTCGCCAGCCGTCTTCTCACCTTTGATCACAGGCACGGCCATATAGTTTTCGGCAAAGTCCGCGTAGACTTCCAGCATTTTGCGAGTTTCTTCCATCGCCTCTTCAGCCGTCGCGTGCACCGTGTGTCCTTCTTGCCACAAGAACTCCGCCGTACGCAAGAACAGACGCGTGCGCATTTCCCAACGCACTACGTTGGCCCATTGGTTAATCAGAATTGGCAAGTCGCGATAGGACTGGACCCATTTGGCATACATCGCACCAATGATCGTCTCGCTGGTTGGACGAACGATCAGCGGTTCTTCCAACGGGCCGGCAGGACGCAAGCCACCATTGGGATCTGGTTCCAGACGATGGTGAGTCACTACCGCGCACTCTTTGGCAAAGCCCTCAACGTGCTGGGCTTCTTTTTCCAGAAAACTCATCGGGATGAACAACGGGAAGTAGGCGTTCTGATGCCCAGTGTCCTTGAACATCTTGTCCAGTACCCGCTGCATGTTCTCCCACAGCGCATAGCCCCAGGGCTTGATCACCATACAACCGCGTACTGGCGAGTTCTCAGCCAGGTCGGCACCCTTGATCACCTGCTGGTACCACTCCGGATAATCCTGGGTGCGCGTCGGTTCAATCGCCGTCTTGGTGGGCTTGTTCATCCTGTATGTCTCTCTCTGAGCTTCAATTCAAGTAGCTGTACTTGACCGGTGTACCTGATGGCCCATGCCAGTCAATCCATTCAATTCTGTTCAATTCAATTCAATTCTGTTCAATTCTGTTCAATTCAATTCAGTTCAATTCAGTTCAATTCATTCAAGCCATTGCCATGCATGACTGGTCTGCGCATGTGCATCCTTTGGCAAAGCCCTGTCGAGCGGTAGCGTCGGGCTACGTTATTCCGGTGGATCATTACCTAGACCGCTATTCATGGCGGCCAGTTCAGCCCGCTTGCGACGTGAGTGTTTCCATTCTTGCCGAACCAGCAGTAGTGTGGCCAATATGGCGGGAGCAATGTAATAGATCAGCCGGAAGACGAGCAGTCCCGCCGTCACAGCCACTTTATTGGAATCACCTTCAGCAGAATGCTTGGCCAACAACTCCAGTATGACCAGCTCCAGTACGCCGATACCACCGGGCACATGCAACATCACCACCACGATCATGGCGGCCAAATAACTGACCAGCACCGTGCTGTAGTTGACTGTTCCCGGTGGCAGCAAAACAAACAGTACTAGCGATGCCAAGGCAAAGTCAGTAGCCGACACGGCCAACTGCAGGAGAGATAGTCGAAACGGCGGGAAGGCGAACTCTTGATTGCCGATGTGGATGGGCCGACGAATAAAAATGGTCGCCAATAAGTAAATGCCTACAGCACCCAAGAAAATAAAGCCGTACAGCTGCGGTGAAAAATGCAGCAACTCCTGATACTCAGCCGGTAAATGCACGGGCAGCAACACAAACGCAATGCCGGCCAAAAGAAACATGCCCAGCCAAAACGTGACCGACAAAATCGAAACCAAAGCAATGATCTCGATTAACCGAAAGCCCCAACTGGCATAAAGTCGGAATCGAATGGCCGTACCACCAATCATCCAACCCAGAACGTTGCTCAGTGCATACCCAATAATGGCCCCAACCATTATTTTGCGTATGGGCAATTGTTTCTTAAGGTAACGCACGGCAATCAAGTCATAGCCGGTCAACACCACAAAGTTTATCGCCGTAAAGACAACCGCTAACACGATCTGGTGCGTTGGGATGGTGGCGATCCCGTCCAAAACCTCCTGCCATGTAATGTGCTGGAGCTTTTTGCGTACCAGGATGACCGAAAAGGCCATCAACGCCAGAACAGCTGTGTACTTGGCAATCTCGCCAGCCACACCCCAGCTCGGCGACTCGCTTTTGACAACGGTCGGCTCAGACTTTTTACTATCAATATCCATGTGCGGCCGGTAAATTAGCTTTGGACGCTCAGAGGCAGCTCACTGCGCTCCAGCGATGGTAGGTTGTCAGGATTGTAGTTGCTTTTGTCCGAAGGCGGGAGAACTACTTCGTGCGTTGATCTTCGAAAATCGTCCCTATTACGCTTATCAGCCTTTCGCCGGTACCAAATGGACTAAACCGGAGTGCGTCCGAAAGCCCCCTGGCGTAGCCACCGTCGCCAGACGATGGACGGTCGTAGCCACCGTCGCCAGACGGTGGACCGGCCTGGAAGCGAAATCCACCGCTTGGCAGCGGTGGCTACAATGTGGCGAAATCCACCGCTTGGCAGCGGTGGCTACGTTGTGGTGGGCAGAGGTGGCGGGCAGTCGGGAATGACTATGTCAGCTGAACAGGAAAATCCGAGCTTGGCACCCGCTGCTCTTCGACACCTATCCGACGAGCAGACGGATCGCTTAACGGCTGTGCTGGACGATTATCTGGCCCGATTGGAAAACGGCGAACCACCTGAACTAGAGGCTCTGCTGCGACAACATGCGGACATCAGCGAGCCACTGAAGCTCTACCTCGGCAAACTAGGGGAGCTACACAACTTTGCTGCGGGGTTTTCGCCGCATTTGGCTGATAGCGACGTTCCGATAACTGCCGCTGCCGACGACACCCCGCCAGAGGGACTGTTTACCGTTGGACCTGATGACACCGACAAACTGGATGGGATTGACCAACTGGCGCAGTCGGGCAATGTCTTCGACAAGGCTGCATCGCCAGGATTTCTGTCGACGGAGACCGAGTCACCGCCGAGCCATGCGACGGCCAGTAATACCAATCGCGTACCCACCAAAGTTCTTCAAGGCGACATTCAAGCAGGCCGCCGACTGGGCGACTTTCAATTGCTGCGCGTCATCGGTCGCGGCGGAATGGGCATCGTGTACGAAGCCCACCAAGTATCGCTGCGACGTCGAGTAGCCATCAAACTCTTGCCGCTCATCTCGGTGCTCGACGCTCGCCAGATTGCCCGCTTTAAAAACGAAGCGCAAGCCGCGGCTAGTCTGCAGCACCCCAACATTGTGCCCGTCTACGCCGTAGGCAACTACCAAGGCGTACACTACTATGTAATGCGTTTTGTCGATGGCCAACCGCTCGATGCGATCATCGCCGCTCTGCGCCATCGGCAAGTCCAATCGACGCTTAAGCCCGCCCTCGATGGAGAGGGCCAGCCAAGTCAGCCCCCTTCTCCTCCGCCAGCCGAATCGATTGACAACCTGGACGCGGCGGCCGACTGGTCGCTGCCGACATCCGTCGAACGAGTACTGAAGTTAGCGATCCAGGCCGCTTCCGCTCTGGCCTCCGCTCATGAGGACGGCATCATCCATCGCGACATCAAACCATCGAACTTGATGGTGGACAAGCAGGGTAAACTGTGGATCACGGATTTCGGATTGGCACGTCGGATGAGCGATCACTCGCTGACCGCCACGGGTGACATCTTGGGAACGTTGCGGTACATGAGCCCTGAGCAATCGCGAGGCCAGACCGCGCTGGTCGATGGCCGCAGCGACATCTACGCGTTAGGGGCAACTCTGTATGAATTATTAGCCCTGGAACCAGCCATTACTGGCGAGAACTCGCCGGCCATGTTGCGAGCCATCGAATCGCGTAAGCCCGTTTCGCTGCGTCAACATCGTCCCGATGTATCCCGCGACTTAGTTACGGTCATCGAAAAAGCGATGGCCAAAAACCGAGAGGATCGTTACTTAACGGCCCAACTTCTGGCGGATGATCTGACACGTGTCCTTGAAGGCCGGCCCGTCCTGGCGAAACCAACATCAGTAGTGATGCGCGCCGCTAAGTGGGTCCAACGCAATCAATGGCTGGCCGGCGCGTCGGTGGGTATCAGCCTGCTGGCGCTGTTGTACTTCGGAGCCGGCCTGGCAGTGTTCATTACCAGTCGTGTCTCGGTACTGGATTCTCTGAAGAAGTTCAACGACCGCCACGCGACGCTACAGCGGTCCCTTCAGGAGGTTTACATCGAACCGCTCAAGGAGATGGAGTTGATACCGGGCGCCGAACTGGTGCGCTATAAAATGTTGCATAGCTTGATTGAGAACTACCGCAAATTTGTTCAGGAGTCGCGTGAAGCCCCTTCAGCCAACACGGGCCAGTCCGCCATAGCCAACGAGGTGTTGGCGACAGTCCTAACACAGATGGGGCACCTCTATGAACAACTGGGCGACCTAACGGAAGCCCAACGGTTGTTGATCGAGGCTCAGCAAATGCACCAAGAACTCGTGCGATCATCCGGTGGTCAAGTCATTCATCAAAGAAACCTGGCCAACTGCAATGATTTACTGGGACGAGTAGCTCTCAGCCGCGGTGACGTGACCGAGGCAGAGCGATCGACCCGCCAGGCGGTCAAGATTCTGAGCGAGTTGGTGGCAGATGATGAAGAGAGTACGAGTTTGTTAGTTGACCTGGCCAAGTCGGCCAATCATCTAGCGTTGCTGTCCATTGAAATCGACGATCAACAGGCAAGTGGACTGCGGGATTCAATCAGCCGCGAAGAGGCCAGTGGACTGCTTCTGCAAATCCAATTGAAGCTGGAGCAACAACGAACTTTATCACCTGAAGACACCGAACTGATGCGCGCGCTGGCGGCCACTTACACCAATCTGGCCGGTCTCTTCGATCAATCAGAACCGGCAACGGTAATTCGATTCCATCAACTATCGCTCGATCTTCGTTTGAAACTGTCGCAATCAACCGACGCCTTCTTGCCCTCGTCAGCCTCTCTGCCCTCAGCGGATTTGGCCATCACCTACAGCAATCTAGGCAAGGTCTTGGCTCGTTCGGGCCAGCCGGAGCAAGCCAAGCAGCAATTCGAGGAAGCCCTGAACATTGGCGAGTTGTTGGTAAAATTGACTCCATATGATCACCGGTACATGCGAGATCTGAGCGTCAGCTACAACAATTTGGGGCTGGCCGAATATCAACTGAAACAACTAGCGGACGCCGAGAAGCATTTCAAACAAGCCATTGAATTGCAGAAGCAGTTGCTCCAGCGACGCCCCGGCGATGCGCATTTGGATCATGAATTGGGCGGCACCTACAATAATCTAGCCCTCACCCTGCAAGAGACAGGAGGTATCAACGAGGTCGACGCCAACTATGACTTGGCCATCGAATTTCAGCGTCAGGCGGTAAATGCCGCGCCTAAGGTGCCTGCGTACCGCAATTTTTTGGACAACCATTTGGCCAACTACTCACAATGGCTTCGCAATTCGGGCAGGCACGAACTGGCCATACAGCGACTGGTCGAAAGCCGCCAGCTGTGGCCGGCCAATCATACTCATCAGCTAACTGTAGCCAAACGCATGGCTCAAGCCGCAGTCGACACGGCGACTTTGGATAAAAACTTAGCCGCCGCCAATAGCTATGCCGAAGCGGCAAAAGAAACTTTGCATCTGGCCAATGACGCCGGCCTTAGTGTACAATCATTGATGGCTGTAGAACCCTTCTCATCGCTTGCGAAGCTAAAGTCGCTGACGGAGTTGGCACGCCCATGAACGCTTATCTTATCTCTTGCGTGCATCAATCGCTTTTAAACACTCAACGCAAACGAACCGCCTCGGCTCGCCCTAGACGAGGTCTGGACACAGTCGATCGGCGAACTTTGCGGTGTGAACGTCTGGAGAATCGTTACGCCCTGCATGGCCAAGGATGCATGCTGGAAGCGTTCAATTGGCATTGGACATTGCAGAGCGATGAACCTGCATCGGCTCAAATCTCTCTGCGTGCTGAAGGCGAATACTCGGAAACACTTCCCAGTCAATCAATGGCTCGTCGATGGGACAATGACAGTCGAGCTGGCGGTAAAGCCAGCAGTCGGCTCGAAATGGAAGGGGAATCAGCCCGTCAGATGCCACCCCAGAACGCCGATCGTTCCGCACGCACGGATCGAGAATCAAGTTCTTCATTCCGGCCATCGTTGGAAGAGCTGAATTCGCCGCCCCCAGCCGAGCGTTTGATGGTCATCGTTGACTTGACTTCAGCCTTTAATGCAGCGACATCGAGCAAGCCCTCCCCCACGGCCAATGTAGCCAACGGACTAACTGGGCTGAGTTCTGAGACCTTAAAGACTCAAGCTACGCTCGACCTGTCGCTGCCCAAGCCCCTAGCCACTAGTCTGACAGCAGATACCGCTAGCTCGATAAACACATCGATCAAGAGTTCGATCAACACAACCATAAACTCGTCGACAACGATTCCGCTGGGTAGCAATGCTTTAACTCAGTCATCCTTTCAATCGCGATCATCCACGACCGATCGAGAAGCTCTAAGCAGTTTGCCGAAAAATATTCTGCCCACTACTTTAGCCCGACCAGTCGACATGGGATCCAGATTGGCAAGTAATGCGCCCGCCGGTGCTTTGTCGAGCCTATCACAACAGATTCAAACCATCTCGGCCATGTCATCCACGACCTGGTCGCTGGCCTCGCAAGCACAAAGCGACGCTCGATCTCTGTCCACAACCAGCAGTTCAAAGGCAGCGCTAAGTTCAGCCTTGGATCAAGGCGATATCGGTCGCTCAGATGCAGGGCTCCGCGCCTTGGCCGCTCGATCGGGTAGCCAGTCAGGCAGTGGGAATGAATTTGAATCCATGTCCTCTTCCAGTTTGCTGAGCGAATTGCGAGCAGTGATCGATCGACTGGCCGGCCAACGCGCGGCACAGCGGGCGCAGAATCTGGCGATCGGGCATGATGCGATTGGCGAGTTGGAAGCCACCATGGCCTTGGACGCGATCGCGCGTGCGTATCGATCCGGCTCTCAACTGCCCAGCGATAAGGCAAGCAACACGGGCCTCGTCGAATTGGCAACGCCGCTGGAACGCTTCGTGCCGTCTGCCGCCGTGCAGCCCGATGCTGCTCAAGACTCCAGCGTGGCGAATCATCGTCGACGCTTGATGGATTCGATTGGCCTATTTCGTGAGTTTGATCTAGGCGGCGAAACGGCAGGCGGATTGGACATCTCGGACGAGTTGTCCAATACGCGCACCGCTGACTTGGTCGAGACCGCTCAGCACGCCGCTCGACGCAGCGAACGGGCGGTAGATGCTTGGTTTGCTGAACCAGATTCAGCCTTGTCTGCTGCCGACGAAGTCGCCAGCCAATGGCTAGACTCGGGTAATTCGGTATTCAATCGGCTACTGTTGCCGCTGAGCTTTGTGGCCGTTGGTGGAATGCTGTTCCGAAGTCGGCGTCGATATCGACATGCGCAACAGCGCAACAGCCTCGACTAGACCCATTCGCTCGTAACACGACACGCATGACACCATTACTTGTCGCGTATGGTGATGGTGCGCTGGGATTCATCGATCGCCAGTACTTCACCGAACTTCAACAAGTCGAGGACCTGTTGGAGATCGCCGGCAAACTCCAGGCTCAGCGTCGACTTGCCATTCTGCGTGTTGGCGGAATAGGAGGGGGAACGCAACGCGGTTGATAAACGCGTGACCAAAACCTGGATATCTTGCCGACTGTTCTCAATCACGATCCTGACGGAACCGGGACCCGTTAGAGCCGCCGGTAATTCGGGCGGGCCATATGGGCTCCCAGTAGTGCCATCGGGTGGACCTTGCGGTCGGTTAGGAAACACCAAGCCCTGTCCATCGCGTGGTATCCATGGTCGGGCGCCAAAGCCACCGGGTGGAGTCAACCTCGGGGCATACGGCATCATCTCCGGCGCAGTGGGCGACACCTCCGGCGCCATCGCGGTCGCCGTAGGTGATGTATTTGGTTGTGCGGGCGTTGCACCGGGATTAGTGCTTAAGTTGCCACTGGTTGGATTGCCACTGGATTGAGCGTTGGCCTGCGCACCGGGCGAGACACGAGGCTTTTCGTCGACGGTGGACTGCGGTGTGGCAAACGGGTTCGCGGGCGTGAGTTGCTCAACTGTTTCACCGGCGCCGTTCGGTCCCGTGATTGCGGCCAGGTCTGGTTCGGGTAGGCTTGAGCGCACGCGTGGAGGCTTGGGAACCAGGTCGCGTTTAACTGGTTCCGAGGCAAACAAATCGTTATGACCGCGCAGAGTTACCAGCGCCATGGCGGCTCGTCGATCGCTGAACTGCTTTCGCATGACCGCTTCATTGACCCCGTTGGCCGCATCCAAGATGCGTTCGCGCGCATCAACGAAGCTGGCAACTGCATCCTTGAGGACTTCATCGGGATTCGCATCGCGCTTTATGCGTTGGATCAGAGCACGCTGCGCTCTGTCAAAAGCATTGTCCTTACTCACGTATTCACGCGGCACTCGCTCCAAGAAGCTGTTGGGCAGCTTGCAACGCCGCGACGCCAAATCCATCAGGCGATCTGCCAGCTGGTCGATCTTGGCCGCGGCAGTTACCGATTGTCGCGTGCTGCGCACGTTCGCCAACAACTTCAAATACTCATGAACAATATCGGCCTCTTCATAATAGATGCGTTCAACATCGTTGATCGGTTCTGGTACATCGAACATACCTGAAGTCAAGTAATGACTGGCAGCCGCCGACATCATTTCGGCCTCCATCCAAGCGGGTGTTACTCGCAGTTCATGCAACTTGGATAGGTCCAAGCCCGCGGCTTTACCAGCCGCTCGTAGCTCAGTAAGTTTTGCTTCCAATTGCGGACGAAACTTGTCGTTGATGGCTTTGTTTTTGGCTTCGAAGTCCGTACGTTGTTCGCGTGAGGCTTTACCCAAACGCACGGCCCGCACCAATAATACCTCGGCCGTCTTGCCGGCCTCAAGCGTTTTGGCCCGGAGCAGCTCTGTATCGGGAAACTCACCCGTCATGCTAGCCAGCGCGTCTTGGGCTCGTTGCTCACTGTCGACCAACATCTCGGCGATCAATCGATCGTGAGAATCCGGCACCACGCGGACCGTCGACCAATCTGTATCAGCGATAAAGCCCCACGCGAAGTAGCCCAGGCCCAGCAGCAACACGACACCCATGACCGAGCCGCCTGAAATCAGCAGCGGCTTCCACGGAAAAGCTTGACGTCGCCTGATGGGTTGATACGCATTGGGTAGCAACGTTCCAAAGGACTCAGACGATAATGGTCCACCGAGCGGTCCACCCAGCACATCGCCCAACGGATCCAGAGGTGCCGGTGCCACTGGTGCTGCCGGTGCAATCGGACGAGCCGGCGACGGGGGCGCTGGACGCGGAACCACAGTTGGACGCGCTTGTGCCACGGGCGCACGAACGGGCGCAGGAGGTTTCGGCGCGGGTGGAGTCGGCTTGCTTGGCGGAACCGGCGCAGCAGAAGTGGCTGGTCGAACAACTTCGGCGCTGACCACATTGGTTGTTGGTGGCGGCACCTTAGCCGCAAACATCTTCTGACAAGCCGGGCATTTCAGCGTCACGCGCGGCTCATCAGCCACAGACAATTCAATGGGCACCTGACAAGACGGGCACTTTAGGCGTATCTTCCGCTGCATACAAAAGTACTCGTAAACACTTCGGCGACCTGAACTATCTTTACAATTGTAACGCGAGCTGTTTTACCAAGCAACCATTTCGCACCCGTAGCCGCTTCGCTCCGCGAGGCGGTCTGTCTGTGGCTATAATGGAGGTCACTCCTCCCTAACCAACCTGCCACGAACGATCATGCTGCCTCACATACTCGTCATCCATCGAACGTTGCATCCAACCTTCCAGCGAATTCTCTGTCGAATTCTCTGTCGTACGCGGGATCGATTTACCAGTCCGTTTACCTGGCAACACTCGGTGGCCTCTCTGTGCGTGGTGGGTCTGCTCGCATCGGGGCCATGGTCTGTGGCTCAGTCAATTGATTTTAGGACAGATGTACTACCCATCTTGTCCGAACACTGCTTGTCTTGCCATGGCGCTGACCAACAAGAATCGCAGTTGCGATTGGACTCGATGCTTGACGCACTGCGTGGCGGTGACTCAGGAGAGCAGGTCATCGTGCCGGGGCAGAGCCACAAACGCCACTTGACCGAACGCATCGTCAGCCCTGACCCAGCCC
>JADLDX010000271.1 GCA_020846515.1 Pirellulaceae bacterium | reverse complement strand
GTTCTTGGATGGTGAACAAGGCATTTTGCGATATCGCGGTTACCCGATCGAAGATATCGCGGCTCACTGCGATTTCGTTGAAACCTCTTACCTGCTGATCTACGGCAAACTACCCAATGAAAAAGAGCTGAGCGATTTCCGCGAATCGATTCGTCGCCATACGATGATTCACGAAGACATGCGCGCGTTCTACAACGGCTTCCCACGCGATGCGCACCCAATGGCAATCCTGTCCAGCGTCGTGGGGGCCATGTCGACGTTCTATCAAGATTCGCTGAACGTGCACGATCCGCGTCAGGTGGAAATTTCCATCCACCGACTACTGGCCAAACTGCCCACGATCGCGGCTTATAGCTACAAGAAGTCGTTTGGTCAGCCGTTGATCTATCCGATGAACAATCTCAACTACTGCGAGAACTTCTTACGCATGATGTTCGCGGTACCAACCGAGCATTATGAACCGGATCCTGACTTTGTCGAAGCCTTGAACTTGCTGCTGATTGTGCATGCCGATCACGAGCAAAATTGCAGCACGTCGAC
This sequence comes from Pirellulaceae bacterium, assembly GCA_020846515.1. Lineage (GTDB taxonomy): Bacteria > Planctomycetota > Planctomycetia > Pirellulales > Pirellulaceae > Aureliella. The sequence continues at coordinate 5,860 of JADLDX010000271.1, read as the reverse complement.
CGTCCGCATGGTTGGCTCGTCGAATGCCAACTTGTTTGCATCGATTTCTGCAGGCATATGTGCATTGTGGGGACCATTGCATGGCGGTGCCAACGAAGCCTGCGTGAACATGCTCAAGCAGATCGCTGACGACGGCGGCAATGTGAAGAAGTATGTCGACATGGCCAAAGACAAGAAGGGCAATTTCCGCCTGATGGGCTTTGGTCACCGCGTCTACAAGAACTTCGACCCTCGCGCGACGATCATCAAGAAGGCTTGCGACAAACTGCTGGCCCGGCTGAAGCTGGATGATCCGCTGTTTGATGTGGCTCAGCGTCTGGAAGAGGTCGCGCTTCAAGACCCGTACTTTGTCGAACGTAAACTCTACCCGAACGTAGATTTCTACTCGGGTGTGATCTATCGAGCCATGGGGATCCCCGTGCAGATGTTCACGGTGTTGTTCGCCATCGGTCGATTGCCAGGCTGGATCGCGCATTGGGTAGAAATGCATCAATCGCCGGCCAAGATTGGTCGTCCACGCCAGATCTATACCGGTTCGCCGCTGCGGCAACTGGTGCCTATGAACGAACGGCCAACTCAGTAATTAGCTGCCACACATGGGCGAAACTTTTCGCGGGGGCAACAGTCGCACGCTGGCCAAGCAATTGGATCTGCTGGCTTGGCCCGTCGTGGTGCTGGACCAGAAGCAGCAAATTGTCTTCGCCAGCGCCGCTCTATGCGAGCTCATGCACGTCGATGCCACGCGGTTAGTCGGTTTGATTTGCCAGCCTGCGCTGACGGCCGACAATTCACTCGAGCCTCAACTGGCGATGATGCTGGCTCCGCCTTCGGAAGTTTTGCACGGTCGGGCGGCAGTGCGCGAGGTGCCGTGGCCTCCTCGCTCGCCTACCGGTACAGCCGGCCAGGCTTTTCTGCCGCTGATCGACGAGGATCCCTCGTCTGGTCTGATCTTGGTTTTGTTCGGCGATTCCCAAGTCCTGCGCGAACGCCTCGGGCCGTTGGCCCCGCCCGCTGCACCCAGCGGTACGGCCGGTGACGAAGTGCTGCTGCGAATTCGTAGTCAATGGCAACAGCTGGATGGTCTATGGCCACTGCTGGGCGTTTCACCAGCCATCGAGTTAGCGATGCGTCGCGCGCAATTGGCCGCAAACAGCGCGGCGGGTGTGTTGATCGTGGGACCGGCCGGAAGCGGCAAGTCGGACGTGGCGCGCTCTATCGCCGCGTTACGTGCACGTGGTTTAGAGGTGCCAGCCAACCTGATCCAACGCTTACCCATCGAATGTAGCCTGATCGATGAACAATCGGCGGCCAGTCAACTGGAGACATTGGCGGCTCGGATGCGTCCAGGGACGCCGGCTCAGGCTACGCATCTCATCCTGGATCGGATCGATTGCCTCAGTGGACCAGCCATCAAAGTGCTGCGCGAGTGGTTAACCGATCATGCGGGTAGTTTGTGCGTGGTGGCCACTTCGCAAACCCCTAGCCACGCATTGTCTGAACATTCGATCGGGCTGATGCAATGGGTGCAATCATTCAGCACAATCGAGATCGAGATCACGCCGTTGAGCGTGCGACGCGAAGATGTGCCCGCACTGGCTCAGCATCACTTGGCCATGGCCGCAGCCCGGGCAGGGCGACGCTTGCCAGGTATCGCTCCAGCGACGTTAGAATTAATGCAGGCTTATCCTTGGCCAGGGAACGCCAGCGAAGTGCAGCAGGCGGCCACCGAAATGTTGACCAACGCAGTGCTCACAGCCACCATCCAGCCCAGTCACTTGCCGTTGCAAGTGCGGACGTTCGCCGGCACCTTTACTCACAGCCAACAACCCGTGTTGGAGCCGATTTCGATGGACGATGTGCTGCTGGACCTCGAGCGCATTATGTTGGAACGGGCGATCAAGGCGTCGCCACGCAATCGAGCTCGGGCCGCGCGATTGCTGGGCATCAGTCGGCCGCGTTTCTTGCGCCGTATCGCACAGTTAGGGTTGGATGACAAAGTCACCAGTGATGAAGAAGAGTAAGCGAGCACCCACTTGGTTACTGCCTACTCGTCCTAAAAGTCACTGGCGCGTTGGCGCTGCCAATTAGTGGCAGCGATTGTTAAGTCGCCTGGCTTAGCGCTACGCCCGGTCAACGTCCTCGGCACCGTTGACGCACGCGGCAGGCTAGTTCGTGACGGCTGGCAGATCGACGGCTTCTGCAGGTGCCGGGACCACCGGCGTGTTGGCAGCGGGGCTCGAGACGCCTGAGACATTGGCGTAGTCAGGGCGAGGTCCAGTATTCATGACCTCCCATGGCTTGGGATAAAAGTATCGCTTGACCAGCGGAGGGCAGTTGTGTCCGTTGTAGCGACCAGCGTCCAGATTCTCTTTCCAAGCCATGGCTTCTTGACTGGTCGGTGAGCCTACGTAGTACAGCGCTTTGCCGACATGGTAGGTGGGCCGATTGTAGGTCAAGCGATAGGGGACGTGATGCGTAAACATCCAGTTCGGGAGAATGTTGGGACGCGGATCAGCCGTATGGTTAAACGTTGGCCGTTCGGGCGGAGCAGCCATCAGAGTGCTGGAAACAAGGCCAGTGCTGGTCAAAAACGTAGCACTCAACAGGGTCGCTATTCTCAAGTTTAACTTGCGCATCATTTCACCGAACTCCCTTTTCCTTTTGCCGTCGAGCTCCATCCTTGGCCTCTACAAGTTGAGAATCGACCGTTTTAACGCGCCAGCCTAAACCTCGCACGGCCGACCACCAACGCTTTTTTGCGAGACGACACACGCATAGCGATTATATGGTCGCAATTGCTAGCTAATGAATGAGCGCAGCTTGGTACTCTTGCCCGTTCAAATTGAGTTGACGGGCAAGAGTGAGTGCCCATCTTACTGCGACACCTTACTGCGACGCCTTACTGCGACACCTGGCTCACAATCGCCTGGTCGAAATAATTGATCGCCATGCCTGCGTCAACAACGATCGATTGAGCGGTAATGCCCGAGGAACGTGGGCTCAAGAGGAAGGCAGCCGTATTGGCGACTTCATCAGTTTGCACCGCCTCGTGCCTAGGGATGACCTTCTCTGCAAAAAGATAAGAGTCCACGTAACCAGGAATGCCCGCCGAGGCGCTGGTTTTGAGTAAGCCCGGCGCCACGGCGTTGAAGCGCACTTTCGAAAAGCGGCTGAATGACTTGACCAAAAATGCTAACGACGAATCGAGGGCCGCCTTGACCGGAGACATATATCCATAAGACTCAATAGCCATCAGAGTAGTCGAAATGCTGATGGTAATCACGCTGGCATCTTGAGCGAACTGGTCCTTAAGTGCGTTACTCAGAGCGATCAATGAATAACATGAGATATCGATGGCTTGCAGGAATTGAGCGCGCCCCGTCTCATGAAACGGCTTGATGCCATCGCTATAGTCTGCGTAAGCGATCGAGTGCACTAATCCGTGAAAGCCGTCAAAGTCTTGCTTCAGTTGCTGTGCTAGGGCATCAATCTCTACTTGCCGCTCGACATCACACACATAAACGCTGGCATCGCCCAGTAGTTTAGCAACTTGAGCTTTACGTTCGGGGCTGCGCACGACGTAGACGACTTGAGCGCCCACTTCGGTCAGCACCTGTCCGATGCGATAGGCGACGCTCTTGCGATTGGCGACACCCAATACGAGCACTCGTCGGCCTGCCATCTGCAGAAAATCTGTCATGTTCGTTCTTTCATATCTGATCTCCTGGAAACCCCTGCTTGGTCATGAAGCCGAAGTTTGAGCGCCCTAAAGCCCAATCGGACAATTCGAAATGCTTTAGGCCGTAGGGGGCAGGGCGATGGGATTACGTTGCGTCGGTCGAGGGTTTAGCGACAGTGCAGGCGAACTGGAGTCTGGCGGCTAATTTGCCGCCGACACTCACCTTGCCGGTCATGAAGTAAGCGGTCGAGACCACTTCGTCCAACGTCACTTCGATATCCACTGTGTCACCGGGGCGAACCATCTGCTTGAACTTGACACCATCCAGTCGGGTCGCCACTGGTACCAGGCCGCTATCGGTCATCTGGTTGGACAAAAGAATCGCCCCGCTTTGCAGAGCGCTCTCGCACAAGATCACGCCGGGTACCAACGGATAGTTCGGAAAATGGCCTTGCAGGAAAAACGCATCGGCGTGAAATGTTTTTCGACAATGAATCTGGCGTTCGCTCTGAGAAACTATTTCATCGACCATCAACATGGGTGGTCGATGTGGGATGGCGTTCAAGATGGCAGCAGGAATTTCGCTCATGGATCCGTAGATTTATTTCGAGGAATCGCCGGTGGCGGGCGTGCGGGCGCCGGTTGGCAGCATAAATGGCACGCCCAAGTTGTCACCGTTGGGTTTGAATTTACCGCCATCGACATCCACGTAAATGGGATTAGCGACCGCGACCGGCGGCATTTTTCCACCGTCGGTGCCCATCAGTTCCCCCAATGTCAAGCCTTCCCCAATGGTCGCCACGATTAAATGGGTATCGCGAGCAAAAGTGGGCAAGTCAATTTCGGCTTCGAATCGCACTTGATTGCCACCAAACAGGGCTCCATGCGTGGCTCGAGTGAAGTTAAGCTCCGGTAGGGCTCGACCGTTGGCGAAGATCTGCACACGATTAATGTCATACCAGTTCGCACATTGGACGCGAATCCACAGTCGTGCCGGTGCGGTGCCCAGCGGTACGGTAGCCCCGCTGATGAACTTGCGAGCTTGACCATCCAAAGTGGTTCTCAGTTCGACTTGCAAAAACGGGGCGGTCGTCATGACCATCTGTCCAGCCTGAATCGCCTTGATCATTTCCTCCGTGGTGATCTTGGCCGGATCATCCGTGGACGAGGCGATATAGTTGCGCAGCCAGCCCGAACCGTGCCAATTGTAATGTGCGTCGGTGTTCACCACGCCCGGTGTGCGATAACCGAGATTGAGCAACTGCAACCAATGGAACATGCGATTGGTTCCACGTTCGCGCGCAGGCACTTCTACGCTAGGCGTATTAAAGATCGTTTGTAGCGGATGGACTTCGACGACATCCATTAAGTCGAACATGGCGCGAAAGCCATCATCAGCCGTGCCGTCCAGATCGCGATCGCCCAATATCTGCAGCAGATTCGGATGATTCATCTGCACAACCTTATCGCTATTGTCATCCCACATGGCCAGGCGTTGAATTTGTGCAACAGGGTCAGCATCTGTGGTTGGACCGCCACCATCTTGCGTGCGCGGCCGGTGTTGCAGTGGAAAGGCGTTCTGATGGTTGACCGGCAGCGGTGAACCGGTGACTTCTATGCCGGTACAGGTGGCCATCAGCGCGACGGCTTTGAGTGCCGTGAGATGACCGGCATAACTATCGACGCGATTGTGTTCAGTACACGGAGCGAATTCGAGGTTTTCGGCCAGCAGGTTCAGCACGCGTCCACGTTGGCTGGAGGTGTTATCGCCCGAGGGACTGCTGTGGCTATGGAATTCGCCGCTAACCCAACCGGTTGTGTCGACCGAGCGATTCAGTTTGGCTTGCAGACGAGCAACTTGATTGGCTTTGACTTCCAGCGGCTGCGATACCGAGTCGTACTCAGGACCATGGCTGGCTATCACTGTGTATTTGCCAGGGGCCAACGGATGCGAGACTTTACCATCGGCCATATACAACAAATTGCGCACGCCCACTTCGAACGAATCGGGCCCGAAGTTGGGCGACTGTGTGCCCTCGATTCCGATAAACTGCAGTTTGGCTGGTATCAACTTTCCATTTTGATCGACCACTTGCGCGGCCACGCGCGTGGCTGATTCCAAGGTCAACGATTCGGATACGGCGTTGGGTCCCAGAGTAAATGTGTGATCGCGTGGCGCAC
>JADLDX010000270.1 GCA_020846515.1 Pirellulaceae bacterium | reverse complement strand
GTACGCCTCGTCGATGGCACAGGTCGGTCAGTTGAGACTGATGTGCCGCAAAGCGTTCATCGTACGTGCGTTTGGCCGCTTGGGGGTCAACATAGATCTGCTTGCCCGTTTCCATATCCCGGAGCATGGTGCTGGCTGGCAACGTAAATTCGATCTCGCGAGGATCCAAGATGCGAATCAACACTACTTCATGCCCTCGACCTCGCAGGTATCCCAGTGGCAGCCCCAGGGTGGACGGGTCCAGCAAAGCGTCGGTAAGGACAATCACCAATCCGCGACGCTGACTGCGCGCGGCCAGTTGACCAAGCGCCTCAGCCAGATTGGACTCAGTGCCTTCGCTCTCGCGATCCAGGTGACGCATCAGTTGTTGCAAGTGACCGGGTCGATGGCACGCGGGCAGGTATTCAGTCGCGCCATGCCCACAGGTCATAACTCCAACGGCGTCGCGTTGCTGCGTCAAATAGTAGGCCAAGGTCGCGGCCAGCGTACGCGCATAGGTCGCTTTCGTGTAAGCCAACGATCCGTAGGCCATCGATCGACTTTGGTCGACGGCTAGATAACAGCGTCGATTGGTTTCGTCTTCGTACTGCTTAACGTAGTAGCGATCGGTCCGCGCCAGCAATTTCCAATCCACGCGCCGTGGGTCGTCGCCTTGAACGTAGGGGCGATATTCGCTGAACTCAACGGAAAAACCGTGGACCGGACTGCGATGCAAGCCACTCATGAAGCCTTCGACGACGGCTTTGGCTCGCAGCGTCAGGTTCTTAATTTGCATCAAGGCGGCTGGATCAATCGTGGCTCGCGAAGCACGCTGCGCATCGGCGGCCGCGCGCCGCAAATTGGAACTCATGATTGTGCCTCTCGGAGTGATAACTTGAGAAGGATTACTTTTTGCCTTGTCGGCGTTTGGCAGCAAAGAACTCGCTGAGCAGCAGCCCACATTGATCGGCCAGCACACCACCGGTGGAACTGGCGCGATGATTCAGGCGTGGATCATCCAGCAATCGAAAAAGACTATCGACAGCACCTGCCTTCGGATCCCGTGCACCATAGACAACTCGCGGAACTCGCGCTTGAACAATCGCACCAGCACACATCGGGCAAGGTTCCAGCGTTACATACAACGTACAATCTTCCAAACGCCAACTGGCCAACGTCGAGGCAGCTTGAGTGATGGCGATCATCTCTGCATGAGCCGTCGGGTCGGACAGCGCTTCACGCTGATTATAGCCAGCCCCGATAACGCGCCCGCCATGGACGACGACAGCGCCCACGGGGACTTCATCCTCACTGGCTGCCTGGTCGGCCAGTTGCAGGGCGCGCACCATATACAGCGCATCGACATCGAATGAGAGTGGATCGTCAGAATCAGATAGATCGGTATCAGATCGGTTCATCACAGCCCATTCATTTTTTCAGCGGTCGCCATTCGAATTTGCGCACCTGCACCTTCGACTGGAACACGCAGAATCCCAAGGGCCGGCTAGCCATCACTTCAGCACGCACTGAAAATTCGTGTCCCTCGCGCTCTTGTTTGAAGACGCGTTCATCGTCGACCCAAGCCGTGATGTTCTCGTCGTCCACACGCACTCGAAAGCTGTACCACTTGTTGTTTTCGAAATCGCGAAAACTGCTGGTCGAATTCTCCGAAGCATCATTACCATCGACGCTGGACAGCCCAACAACTCCACCCCCCCAGCCTCCAGCGATCAACGATGCGTGCTTGTCGCCGACCGGAAAGGTCAGACCGCAGAGAAAGTCGTTGCCCTGAATGCGTCGCGCTTCCAACTTGATTTCATAGTTCGTTTTGGGAAAATCTTTGGCCTTCCAGGTGACGCCGGTCAGGGGATCTCCCATGGCCAATTGCAGCATCTCGTCTTCCATTTTGACCTCGCCCTCGCCGCCAAACTGAGTTACTTCCCAGCCCTCGAGCGATGCGGCCTTGGTTAGCGGAAGCCAGCCCTCCTTTACCGGTGATTCTTTGACGGGCTTTTCGTCCGAGTCTTTGTCTTGCGCCGAACTACTCGTCACCAGCAGACCTGCCAGCGTCATCGCCAAGGTCAACGTTATTAGTCCCGCGGTACCTTGGAGAAAAAAACGTGAAAATGTGAGCAGCATAAAACCACCTGCAGGAAAGGGAGGTCATAATTTGGGGAATAAACGCAATGTAGCGAGCTTGTGACGGTAAACTGCAACTCGCCGACTGCGATGATTATAGTCACGCTGCTCGCCTAGACGATGCAGAGAGATGAGTAGTTATCTCCATCTCTCAGCTCACAGGCCTCGCATGTACTCGTCCACTCGCACCAGTCCATATGAAACGGTCATGGCCTTGCTTCGAATTACATCGACTCTACTGGGAGTTTACTGGCTGGCGATCTTCGTGGCTACTCACCTGCCCAGTTCTTCGTTGCCCTCACTGGGCTCGGACAAGGCTTATCACCTGATCGCCTTCAGCGGACTGAGCTTCCTGCTCAGCTGGGTGGTCTCGCTCAAGTTACCCAGTGCCAAGTTGCAGATTTCGATCGTGTTAACGATCACCATTCTCTATGCAATGTTTGATGAATGGAGCCAGCAATTTGTCGCTGGTCGTCAGCCAGATGTGGCCGATGTCGTGGCGGATGCCGGTGGCGTATGCCTGGGAGTGCTGGCCTTCTGGTTGACCAGACCATGGCTGCTGCGTGTCACCAACCGGTTCAAACGCAGAAAGCTGGCTCTCTAAACCAGTTCAGCGATCAAGTCCGATCAAGTCCGATCAGGGTCGGCTGGCCAGTTCACGTTCCATCGTGAACGTGCGTTCAAAGCGACGACCAACAAAAAACATGGCCGGTGCAAACAGGTTTTGATCCAAGGCCACGCCGATGGTGACTGAGATCCGTGGTGTTGATGTGGTGATCGGATTGGGCGAAACTTCTACTCTAGCGTTCCGCGTGCTGGCCGTACCGAGCACCTGGCGAGCTCGAGTTTCGACTTGAGCCACCGTGATGCCAGGAATTACGCCAGCCCGAGCCGCCTCGTAGGTTGCATGATCGACCGTGTGCCGAATCATAGCCACGCGACTGAACTCCAACGCGGCCAAGAAAAAGAAGAAGGCGAGACCAATCGTCAAGGCCAGTTCCACCGTCACGCCACCACGGCGCGAGCTTCGACGAGCCATTACGCGAATGTTACGAAGGGCAGTATTGCGAAGGGCAGCGTTACGAAGGGCAGGGCGTGCCTCTGTTGGACAAGCCGCGTAGGGGGCTGGCATGTTGGGTGCGTTCATGATGAGCTTCTCAGAGGACGCGATCGGGACTTGTTCCAGTTGCAATCGAATACTTGATCCATCAATTAATTGATCTATCGAATACTTGACACATCAAGCATTCTGTCAGTCGATTATTCAGTCATGATAGAATTGAGCGTACGCGCGATCTCACGAAAGGCTTCGCTCAAGTCAGTGCCGTTACTTGCATGAAAGTATCTGCCGCGGCCCAACTGCGCCATGCGCTGCATTCTTCCACGATCTGCGTCACTGCCAAAGGAAATCGTATGCAATACGACGCCGGCATTGACTACGTTTTGAGCGGACGTTTCAGGAGCCGGCCCTGTGTTGTGAATGCCGTCGGTCATGACAATCATGGTGCGTTCTACGAATTCAGGTGAGCGACTGCCAGTCATGACCTGCTGACCAGCGTTAATGCCGGCAGAAATACTAGTGAAACCATTGGCGAGCAAGCGGTTCATGCCGCGATTGATCTGCGTCAAGTCGGTTGTGAGTTGGACGTCCTGAGTAGCGTCTGATGCATAGCTGGCCAAACCGACTCGTTCATCGACAGTATTGTTCTGCTCCAACACCGTCACGAAAGCAGCCACGGCGTTCTTCAAATCTTGAAACTTTTGCCCAGCCATCGAACCGGAACGATCGACCACCAGCACCACATCGCGTTCGACGAAGGTCGTGGTGGAGAAGTGCTGTGGTTGGAAAGCGTTGACGGAAAACAAACGACCAAAGTGCAGCGGCACCGCCCCGCCGAGCGAATCAGCCGTACGACGTCCGTTTACTCGAATACTATTGGTGGGCGTTCCGCCAGGCGTGAAGTCGAACATGCCAGAGTTGTTGGGTTCAGCATGCCCGAATTGAACCTCACTGGCCCTCAACTCAAGCGGGCGACCACTGATCGTATGTTCTCGCGCAATGCTCTGCGCCGCCGCGATGGCTGCGTTGCGATCACTGGTGCGCACTAAGGCCTGGGAGGCCGCTTTGGAGGCGGCGTCAGTGGCCGTCCGTAGTTCGCTTCGCACCAGGTGCATGTAAGCCACGTCAACTGAAAACGCTACGGTCATCATGAAGGCCATGATCATGACCGCAATGATTACCAGCATCGCACCGCGACGGGCTGGTCGGCGTGGCCGATAGGTACTACGAGACTTTGGCTGATGGTTGTTATGCATGGGCGGTTTACTCTTTAATCATGACGGCGCGGGCGACTAGCTGACGATCCTGGATCACCTTGCCGATGAAGGGACTGTTGGCGGAGATGGGCGCAGAGACTTCGATGGTGACGCGCTCACCCCGGGCAACTGTGGCCGGATTCGGTGGATTCAGTACTACCCTAAAGGATCGAACTTGACGGGCATTCAGGACATTGGTGGCGTAACTCTGCGTCGACGCAGTTGTGCCTCGCAACTTGGCTGCCTCGCGTACGCCTTCATAAGCCGCAGCCACCAGCGACTGCTTTAAGAAGATCGCGCTGGTCGCCTCGATCGACCCGAGCATGAGCACCATGAGCATAGGCAGACACACGGCGAACTCAACCACCGCGCCGCCGCGTTGTCGTCGCCGCTGGCCGCTTCGTCGTGACCTGACAGGCATACGTGCCGATCGCGCGATCTGCCATGTCGTTTGATTATCGATAAGTGGCATACATTTTCTCCGCGGGCGGGGCCACCGCTCATCAACGCACAGGTCTAGGCTGGACACCCATGCGATTTCAGGGATGTGATTGACAAGAGAGTGGGCTGTTAGGTTGTTGGCTGATTATCAGTCGCAGTGTCTGACTCGACATGACCGCGTTGCTTCAGCGCTTGATTAAAGTCTTCGGCCATGGACCGCCAAAAATCATTCTCGCGAAATTGAACTGGTTCGACCTGGTCGCCCGAAAGTACGGCAGACAACGCGCGACGAATTCGAACCATTGGACCGGCGAAACGGTTGCTCAGCTTGGCAGCATCGACCAGGAATACTGGCAGCAAGGCCAAGGAGATGATCAGCACGGGAATGTAAGTGCGCACAAAGCCCACCAGCAGTTCCGACCACGACTCGACGGGTGCGTTCATCAAGCAAGTCCAGAAAAACAGACCGACTGCGTTGGCCAGCAACAGCAGGGCCCAGTGAACCGCGATTTTCCGCAGCAAACTGGTTTGGACTTCGAAGTCGACAAGCATACGGGCGCGACGTGGG
>JADLDX010000269.1 GCA_020846515.1 Pirellulaceae bacterium | reverse complement strand
CTTGGATCTTTACGAAAGTGGATGGCTTGGTCGCGACCCACAGCTTGAGCGGACCACTTTTGTGTCGCTCATCGCCGCCGCTTATCCAGGTGCCAAGCGATTCTTGACGGACCAATGTCACATGGACCAAGCCAAGGTCGATGCATATCCAACCGCTCAAGTTGTCTTTCTGGCCATGAAACGATTCAACGAACACATGGTCGACGATCATTTTAAATGGATAGGCTTGCCCTACGACCAAATGATGCAGCACCCTGAGTTTAAACGACGCAGCGAGGTGCGTTCGTCGCTAAGTCAGCAGGTGGGTTGGGTGAGCGTGCCAACCAACCAAATGCTGTCTGCCGTCGATAGCATCCGCGGTGCTCAAGTGCGCGTACAACAACAAATGGGACTGTTCCAAACGATTGAAGCCATTCGCATGTACGGTGCCGCCAACGCTGGCAAACTCCCGCCATCACTGGGTGACCTACCTTATCCTGCCCCGAATGATCCCGTTTCAGGCAAACCGTTTCAGTATCAAGTGCAAGGCGAACAAGCCACGTTGGTCGGGGACGCTTTGCCGTTTATTCAGTATCGCTTCAGGCTCCGCATGGCCAAGTAAGCCATGGCCAAGTAAGCCACGTCCAAGAATGGTCGCAAAGCAGCCTTTTCTGTCCTATCCAAAATACTTGACTCAGGGTTATTACCATGCCATCTCGAAGGTTCAACAGCCCGTTCGGGCCACGTCTGCTCGCTCTGATCTCAATATTGTTGCTGATAATTTTTGGAAAGCCCAGTATGCTCTGGGCGCAAGCGACTGCCGGCGCGGCTACGGTTGCCATTGACGAGAATGTGTTTAAGCAAGCGGTCAACCCGACGACGATCGTGTTGGTGCAGTTGGACGTGCCGCGTTTGACGCTGCCGAAAGACGTGCAAGATGCGCTGGCTGCGGACAAGGACGCCCAGCCGTTGCTCAGCTGGTTGGCTTCTATCCGATCGGCCTTTGAGCCGATGTCCGATGCTCGGCTAACCATGTCGATCGATGTGCCGTTTACGGAAGCGCAATCGCCTGTGCGGATCATCACCGCGCAGCCTAAGGGTCTCGATCTGGCAAAACTCAATGAGAACCTGGCTGTCTACCGATTCAGTCCAGCGGTGGTTGAAGGCGAGACGATTTCGACGGCCCCGACGGGCAATCTGTCGACATCGAATAAGGTACTTGTCGGGAGCGACACATTGCCCGGCCATCGCTCAGCGTTTTCCGCTGCCATCGCTACGGTGAAGGACCTGCCAGTGCAGATTCTGATCGTGCCTCCAGCCTACATCAGTTCTACCTACGAAGACTTGATGCCACGGTTGCCCGATGCCTGGGGTGGCACGCCGACGAAAACGATCACCGAAGGCGTCCAGTGGATTGCCGTTGGGGCTGACCCAGCCAACATGCGATTGCAGGTGACCATTCAATCCAAAAACGCAGTGGCGGCCGAACGTTTACTGGCCGAACTGCCCAAGTTAACAAAGATCATTTCGGAAAGTCCGCAGCTGCTCAGGTTAAAACCTACGGTCAATTCGCTCAAGGTATCGTCATCGGTCATCAACCAAGATCGAATTGAAGTCTCTTTCTCGGAGGTTCAAGGCCTGGGCACTATGACCGGAGTTGTCATGGAAGCGGTCAGTGCGCTGATCGATCCTTTGAATGTGCGCGGAAAACAGAATCGTTTCAAACAATTGGCACTGGCCGTTCACAACTATGCAGATGCCAACAATGTCTTGCCGCCCAATAAGGCCGCGCGTCGAGCCGACGGCAGTAGCTACTTGAGCTGGCGCGTTCACATCTTGCCCTACCTCGGTGAGTCAAAACTCTATTCGGAATTCAAGCTAGATGAACCCTGGAATAGCCAGCACAATTTAAAGCTGCTCGACAAGATGCCCGATCTTTTCTCCAGCTATCCTGTGCCGGCGTTTTCACCCGCGACGGAAAGGGGCTACACCACGATTGTTGCTCCGACCGGTGAGGGTACGATCTTTGGCGGTAACCAGCCGGTCCAGTTTGGTCATATCAAAGACGGGTCGAGTAACACGATCTTTTTTGTGGAAGTGAAACCTGAACGGGCTGTGCCATGGACCGCGCCGATCGACTACGAATTCCCCGTTGCCAACCCGGCCGAGGGACTGGCCTTAGGTTCTGATGGCAAATTTTTGTGTGCTTTGAGCGACGGGGCTGTGATACACTTACCCGCGAATGTACCCAAAGAGACGCTGTTGCATTTGTTTCAGATGAATGACGGCCACGATGTTAAGCTTCCCTGATGCTTAGGCCGTCCCAATCAAGCACTGCGGGGTACTGGCGGTACTGGCTTTCCCATGGACAATCCCTACACTCCAAGCGTCGGCAATTTCCAGCCAGCCAGGCGAAACCTGGGTGCGCGATGGCTGCGGCTGGCCATCAGTGCCATTTTGCGAGGTGTGTTCGCTCTGGCGGCCATGCGCGTGTGGCTCCACGAATTATTGCCAAGAGAAACCGGCATG
>JADLDX010000268.1 GCA_020846515.1 Pirellulaceae bacterium | reverse complement strand
GTGGCCAGCTTTACTGGCATGTGGCCCTGCCCGGTTACCACTACAACGCGCTCGGTGGTGCCGGTCCACGCAGTACCCCGACGATCGACAATGGACGCGTCTACGCTCAAACAGCCACAGGCCAGGTCGTGTGCCTCGAATTGGGCACCGGTCAACAGCATTGGCAAGTTGATCTGCTTAAGCTGGGCGACTGGGATCAAAACCAATCAGAGTCGGCAATTTCTTGGGGCCGATCTGCGTCGCCTTTGGTAACCGAATCGCTCGTCGTATTGCCGTTGGGCAGCCCGAATGGATCCGAAGACGAAACAGTGGCAGACCAACCGTTTGGTCCCGACTCAGCCGCGCGGTCACTGGTCGCGTTTGACAAACAAAACGGGCAGGTTGTGTGGCGAGCAGGTAGTCATCAAATCAGTTACTCGTCGCCTTCCCGCACCAAACTGCTGGGCGTCGATCAAATCGTGATTGTGAACGAGACATCTGTGACCGGACACGATTTGTCTACCGGCCAAGTTCTATGGCTGGTGCCTTGGGCTGGTCAAAGCAATGGTTCAGCCAGCGTTTCACAAACGATCACCGTCAACGATTCTCAACTGCTGGTTAGCAAGGGCTATTCAACCGGGGCTATGCTGGTTGAGTTTTCCAAGAGCGACGGTGGCCAGTGGCAGTCCAAGCAAGTATGGTCAAAGACATCGGTATTGAAAACGAAGTTCACTAGTGCCGTAGTAAAAGATGAGTATGCTTACGCGCTCAGTGACGGCGTGCTGGAATGCGTGCGAATCGTTGATGGCGTGCGACAATGGAAAGGTGGTCGATACCGTCACGGTCAATTGCTTTTGGTGGGCGATACGCTGTTGATATCCGCCGAGGATGGCGCGGTCGTTCTAGTCGCAGCCCGCCCGAACAAGTTCACGGAGTTGGCTCGACTGGAGGTATTGACCGGAGTTACCTGGAACGTGCCGGCCATATCGGGGGACCGGTTGCTAATTCGCAACGCCGATCAAGCCGCATGTCTCAAATTACCTTTGCGTTTGCCCTAGCGCATGGATCCCGACTCGAAATCGTCGACGAGCAGAGTACGTTTTTATTTTCAAAGTGTTAGTCGATTTAGATTCACGTTCACGGAGCACACATGTCGGCGTTGGATATGTTGGTCATCGCTCCGCATCCAGACGATGCGGAGTTGGGAATGGGTGGTGGCATTGTCAAGATGATTGCGGCCGGGTGGCGTGTCGGCATATTGGACTTGACCAGTGGCGAGCCCACACCTCATGGCAGCGAAGCGCTACGGGCCGAAGAAACCGCAGCAGCATCGAAAGCCCTAGGCGTCACTTGGCGCGAGAATCTCGATTTGCGCAATCGCTATCTGGAACCGACGCTCGAGGCTCGTGCTCAACTGGCCTCTGTCTTTCGGCGCGTGCGGCCTAAGTGGTTGTTTGCTCCGTACTGGGAGGATGCGCATCCCGACCACGTGGCTGCAACTCAATTGATCGAAGCGGCTCGTTTCTGGTCCAAGCTCACCAAGACCGATATACCGGGTCAGCCATACCATCCAGAGCGTGTTTTTTATTACTACTGCATCCACCTCAAGCATGTGGCACAGCCCAGTTTTGTGTTGGATATTTCCCAAGAGTGGGAAGCCAAACGAGCCAGCATTGAGGCGTATCACAGTCAATTCATTGCTGGCCGCGAGGGCCTGGATCCGTCGATGCTCGATCGCTTTCGAGACGAAGCTGCCTTTTGGGGAAAAATGATCGGCACGCGGTATGGCGAACCTTACGCGTCGCGCGAACCGATAGCGCTGGATTCACTGGCCGGGTTGAAGTAAACCACCGCCGACTCAAAGCTGGCATTAGGTAGTGCATGACATTGACCTGATGGGTTCTTTTCGAGGATAATCAAAGAGTGCGTCTATTGGCGCCGGGTAGTTTCGTGCACCGTCCGCCCTTTCTCTCCAGTGCAGGCTTGATCACGTGTTGGTTGCAACTCCAGTCGATTTAAGGGCTTACTGCGACACCGTTGCGCAGCGAGCAAAGGCGAGGACGTCGGGCTGGGCTGGATTACGTCCGGAGATCAAGAACGCTTGGTTGCGGCGTTGTGCGGCTGGATTGCGAGCCAAGTCTGCGGAGATCATTGAGGCAAATTTGTTGGATTGCGAGGCGGCCCACGAATATGGTTTGACCCCTGCGGCCATTGATAGGCTGCGCCTGAATGAGAAACGCATAGATGAAATGGCGGTCGCCCTGGAACAAATTGCGGCCTTGCCCGACCCGGTGGGCGAAACCATCGAGGGGTCAATCCGGCCCAATGGTCTAGAGGTTCGCAAAGTCCGTGTGCCGTTGGGCACGGTGTTTTTCATCTACGAATCGCGGCCCAACGTTACTGTGGATGCAGCGGCGATTTGCGTGAAGAGCGGTAACGCTGTCATATTGCGCGGTGGCAAAGAGGCCCTGCATTCGTCCAAGGCGTTGGTAGCTGTACTGAATCAATGTGCGGCAGAAGCCGGTTTACCTACGGGCGCCGTTCAATTGGTGGAAACGACAGATCGAGCTGCTGTTGGCCATTTTTTAGGGATGCCGCAGTACATTGATGTCGTGATTCCACGAGGCGGTCGCGGGCTTATCGAACGCGTGGTTTCAGAAGCCAAGATGCCGGTCATCAAGCACTTTGATGGTAACTGCCATGTGTACGTCGATCGCTCGGCCGATCTGGAAATGGCGCTGGAGATCCTGATCAACTCTAAGTGCCAGCGTATGGGTGTTTGCAATGCCTGCGAGAGCTTGCTGGTCCACGCGGATGTGGCGGCCGAATTTTTGCCGCGAGTTGGAGAAGCG
>JADLDX010000267.1 GCA_020846515.1 Pirellulaceae bacterium | reverse complement strand
GCCGGCCCTCCCCGCCCACGCTGCCGCGGGTCGACCCTCCCGCTGCTACGCAGCGGGAGGGTTAGTTCCGGCTGCTGCGCAGCAGTAGAACTAACCCGCTTAAGCGGCGGCGATGTTAAGATGTGCAACTCGGGTAGGCACGCAACCCGCAACTCTCTGACGGCACCCATGACATGAAATACTTTCTACTAACACTTATCTGCTGGCTATCCGTGTTGCCACGTCTGGTAGGACAGTCATGCTTGATGGCTGAGCCGGCTGCGCCGCTAAACGTCGTTTTTATCTTGGCCGATGATCTGGGCTGGGCGGAACTGGGCTGTTACGGCCAGAAAAAAATTCCTACACCGAACTTGGATAAACTAGCCTCGCAAGGCATGCGGTTTACGCAACACTACAGCGGCGCTCCGGTTTGCGCACCGTCACGCTGTGTTCTGATGACCGGCAGGCATCTGGGACATGCCGAAGTACGCGGCAACTTGCAAGCCAAACGTAACTTCCCCGAGTTCGATGAAGGACAACATCCGCTCACCGAAAACGCAGTCACCATCGCTCAACTGTTCCGGCAAGCTGGTTACGTGACAGGAGCAATGGGTAAGTGGGGTTTAGGACCAGTTGGTAGTACGGGTGATCCAAACAAAAAAGGCTTTGACCTGTTCTTCGGTTACAACTGCCAAGGTGTCGCACACAGTTACTACCCAGCAACTCTATGGCGCAACGCCGAAAAGGTCGTCATCAACAACCAACCCAAATCGGGCCATGCTCCCAAAGCCAGCAGCGATAGCGAAATAAAACTTGAAGATTGGGTTGGCCAGACCTATGCTCCCAAATTGATGGTCGCCGAAGCAGAGAAGTTCATTGATACGAACAAAGAGAAACGGTTCTTTCTGTATCTTCAATTCATCGAACCGCACGTGGCCATGCATCCTCCACGCGAATCACTGGATAAGTTTCCGGCCGAATGGGATACGCAGGCTTATCGTGGCGAGAGTGGCTACATTCCTCACCCACGTCCCCGCGCCGGTTATGCGGCGATGATCCATGATCTGGATAGTTATGTAGGTCGCGTGATGAATGCCTTGGACAAAGCCGGCGTGGCCGACAATACGTTGGTGATCTTCAGCAGTGATAATGGAGCCACGCATGCCGGACCTGCCGGTACCACCTTTCACATCGGCGGTGCTGATCCAGTCTTCTTCAATAGCACGGCTGACCTGCGAGGCTACAAGGGCAGTGTTTACGAAGGCGGGATACGCGTGCCCATGATCGCGCGCTTGCCCGGAAAAATTAACGCGGGCACAGTAAACGATACGCCCAGTTATTTCGCCGACTGGCTGCCAACTCTGTGCGAAGCGGCTCAGCTTAAAACACCCAGTGCACTCGATGGTCAAAGTCTTTGGCCTGTACTGACTAATACTGCTGCATTGACTAACCGCAAACCTATGCTTTGGGTCTTTCCGGAATACGGCGGTCAAGTGGCTGTGCGAATTGGCGATTTGAAAGTTGTTCGTGAGAAGTTAAATACCAAACAGCCCGGGGCCTGGGAAGTCTACGACTTGCTCAAAGATCGCGCCGAAACGCAGGACATTGCCGCAACTAGCGCTGCAGTTATTCGACAAGCTGAGCAACTGCTCAAGGCGCAGGTTAGCGACAATAAATTCTTTCCGCTCACGATTCCCGGCGTCAACGATGCCGATAGCTCCTCAGATAAGAATAAGTGAGGAGCGTGATATGCGTGCGGAGAATCTCTTGCGTATGCTTGCGCCGCAATCGATCGCTGTGATCGGCGCGAGCGATACACCATCAAAGGTTGGTTTCACTCTACTGCAGAATCTGGTGCGCGGTGGATTTCTGGGTCGAATCTATCCAGTGAACAAGCAGCATAGCCGCGTACAAGATTTGGACGCCTATCCGAGCGTAGCGGCTTTACCTGTCTGTCCGGAGTTGGCCATCGTTTGTACGCCAGCGGTAACGGTGCCACAAATCATTCGCGAATGTGGCGAGAAAGGTGTTGCCGGCGTGTTGATTTTGACTGCTGGCTTTCGTGAATCGGGACCCGCCGGTGCTCTGTTGGAGCAAGATTTGCGCAGTCTGCAACAAACTTATCCCGCCATGCGTATCGTTGGTCCGAATTGTTTGGGCATGATCTGTCCTTGGAACCGGATGAACGCCAGTTTTGCGGTTGGCATGCCCAAACCTGGTTCAGTTGCCTTCCTGTCGCAATCGGGAGCGTTATGCACAGCCGTGCTCGATTGGGCCATCGCGCAAGACGTAGGCTTCTCGCAGTTCATCTCGCTAGGTAATCAATTGGATGTGGGCTTTGCCGATCTGCTTGAAATGTTGGCTGACGACCCGCGCACCACAGCCGCTATTCTGTACATTGAATCGATCGCCGACGCGAACTACTTCTTGAAGGCCGCCCAGAAGTTTGCTTTGCAGAAGCCGATCGTCGCGGCCAAGTCGGGACGCTTTACCGCCTCGGCCAAGGCAGCGGCCTCGCATACTGGCGCTATGGCTGGCGTGGACGCAGTGTACCAGGCGGCCTTTCAGCGCGCAGGTATCGTACGCGTGTTTGATATGGAATCGATGTTCGAATGTGTCGAATTGCTCACACAACATCCACAAGTCGTCGGATCGCGATTGGCGATTGTTACCAATGCCGGTGGTCCAGGTGTGATGGCCACCGATGCGCTGCTAGCCAACCGAGGCCAATTGGCTGATTTATCAACCAAAACGATTCAAACGTTGAACTCGTTTCTGCCAGCTGCCTGGTCACATGGCAACCCAGTTGACGTGCTGGGCGATGCCGACGCCGAGCGTTTTGTACGCGCCGCTCAGATCGTACTGCAGGACGAAAATGTCGATACCATTCTGGCGATTCTGACACCGCAGTCGATGACGCAACCGACGCATACAGCCAAGGGATTGTCAGCGATCGTTTGTCCACCTGGGAAGGCAATTATCAGTTCGTGGATGGGTGGTGAACAGATGCGCGAAGGCCGTCACTTTCTGCGTGCCAGCCGCATTCCAACCTTCGATACTCCCGAACAGGCCATCGGTGGCTTGATGCATTTAAGCAACTATGCCCGCGTCCGTGAGTCATTAACACGCGAAAATCAGTTGATGGTGACGCAGCCCTCAAGCCACCAGTCGCACTCGTCATGGCTTCAAGACATGCACTTCAGTCAAGAAACGACTCTATCGCAATTCGATAGCAAGCGCGTCTTGTCGGACTATCAGGTTCCAGTAACTCGAATTCTATCTTGCTCGAATATCGAAGAGGCAATTGCCGCTGCAAAGTCGATTGGCTTTCCCTTGGTGGCCAAGATTCAGTCACCTCAGATAACGCACAAGACGGAAGTGCAAGGCGTGGCTCTTAATCTGAAGAGCGAAACCGAGGTGCAAGCGGCTTATGAGCGCTTGGTCCGAACGGCCCAGGAACTGCGGCCAGACGCCATCATTGAAGGTGTCACC
The DNA here is from genome assembly GCA_020846515.1 of Pirellulaceae bacterium. Taxonomy (GTDB): domain Bacteria; phylum Planctomycetota; class Planctomycetia; order Pirellulales; family Pirellulaceae; genus Aureliella. Next base: position 936 of record JADLDX010000267.1, on the reverse strand, counting down.
ATCGAACCGATGATCTCGATGGTCAATTCGATCGAGTTGATTTTGGGCGCGAAGCGGGATGCAGTATTTGGCCCGGTCATCATGGTTGGCTACGGAGGTATAGCCGCCGAACTATTCAAGGACCGGACATTAGAACTGCCACCGATCTCGCCGAAATTGGCACTCCGCATGCTTCAATCGCTACGATGTTGGCCATTGCTGGAGGGCTATCGCGGAAAACCTCCGATGGATATCGAACAACTGTGCGAGATCATCGTACGCCTGGCTGCCTTGGTGACTGAGCAGACGAACATTCTGGAGATCGATATCAATCCACTGCTGGTCAGTACAGAATCCATCATTGCCGTCGATGCCCGCATCGTGATGCGGGGGTGATTAGCCGGAACGCGCTAGCGTCCGGTTGGTTTCAGTGTTGGTCGAGAAACCGTGCGCTAGTGCCAGAAACCTTAAGTTCCTTCTGGTTGTGCGAGGGTATCGCAGAATTTTCGAAACGGCCAGAGTTGCCTCCATGTTTTTGGTGTTTCAACGTTCACTTTTTCGGTCGGTCGGCCTGTGTATGTCCATAGCATGGGCTTGGCGATGTGCTGATTGAAGTAGTTGGTAAACCGCATGAGCTTTTCAATGAGGTCTTCTTTGGACGAAAAACTTCCCCCTCGCATGACGCGCCGATTGATCATTCCAAAGACAGCTTCAATTTGGTTGAGCCATGAGCTGTGTTTGGGAAGGTATACGAAGCGAATTTTATGAGTAGCATCTGACAGAAACTCGCGTCGAGAGGCCATCGTTTCCAGGATACCATGCTTCTTAGCTTGTCCGAGTTGGTCGTCGGGAATGCCCAAATGTTTGGCTACGGTTCGCACGAGCGATTCGCCACAATGGGTGTTTAGATTGTAGACCACAAACACCCATCCATCGGCCTGAACCGAACCAATTAGT
>JADLDX010000266.1 GCA_020846515.1 Pirellulaceae bacterium | reverse complement strand
CAGTCGCTACCAAACAGCTATCAATCTCGTCACCGGTACGCCTTTGAAGTTCTCGCGCGTGACGGGCATACCGCTGATCGTGCGCGATATGGGCATCGGTAAAACGGCTGGCGATGAACATAGTAACGGGAATAATATTGAGAACACTGGTAGCTCAAGTAGCGTGAGCGCCTCGCAGGGGCAGCTACCAAACACAAGTTCTCAAAACGCAAGTTCTCAAAACGCAGGGGCACCAAACTTAGGGTCTGAGTCGGGTGGTGGCACGCCGCGAGTTGCCGATGAAGTCTCACTGACGTTCGAAGAGATTTTTGCAGCATTCCAACGGCGTGGCATCGAAGCGGCTGAGGCGTTGGGCACGATCGAAGAGTGCCTATCGAATGTCCAGGATCAACTCGCCGACGCACAACAACAGTTGGCAGCCGCCACAGCACAAGAAAAGCAACTCGACCAGGCGGCCGCACAAGACGGATATTTCGATGTGCAGCACTACTTCGCCACTCTCACACCCACAATTCAAAACAACGTCAAGCAAGCAGATGACTTGGCTGCCTTCGATGCCGTGGAAGCGGTGCAGGGCCCGTTAACCGTGGCCAGGCGGCAGTTGAGCGAAGCCATGCAGTTGGGCACATATCTACTGGACGCTCGACAGCAATTATTTCCGCAATTGCAGTCAGCCGCCGGGTCACTCAAGTCACTAGGCTATACATCCCACTGGATCGACAACCAATTGCACGTGATCGGACAACAAGCTGATGGCTTGTATCAGGCCGCCAGTCAGAGCAGCATAGCAGATGGCATTCGAGCCGTTGCCCAAGCGCTGACCGACCTGGGTGCGCGTAGCCAGCGCGTCACCGAACTGGCGTCTGAGATCAATCAAACATTGATGCCCGCACTGGAGAAACTCGGCTCGCAAATCATCGATACGCGCCAGGATATCGCCGGAAAATTGAAATTGAAACCTGAGTCAGTGCTGCATGAATTGGACTTGGACCCCGACGACTGCCTGGCTCGCGGTCGCAGTAGTTTAGAAGCCGCCAAGGCCATGCTGCTTGACGGACGAGTGCTGGCTGTGGAGGAAGCAATTGCGACCTATCACACCGCTGTCGACGAAACACAACATATTCTCTCCACCACCAAAGAAGCTGTGAAACAGTTTAGCGGCCGGCGACAGCAGTTGGCTGATAGTTGTCGCGATGGAAAATCTCGCGTACCCATGCTCGATAGCCAAATCCAAACGGCGCGCCAAGCCTATGCCGCCTCGGCCTTGATAGTGAACATGCGTAGTCAACCCAGCACCGATCCGCCCATCATAGCGCTGGCCACGCCAGCCAATCAAGCGCCAGCCAATCAAACTCCAGCCAATCAAGCGCCAGTTAGTCACGCTCCAGGAGGGCAAGCTCCAGCCGAGCAAACTCAAATCGGCCGCCCAATCGATTGGTACTTGTCCGAAGCGGATAGCGGCCTGAGCAGTATTGAGAATCTTCTTTCCACTGCTGATCGGCGTCATGCGGCTGGCGAAGTCCTGGCCGCTGCGGATGATTTGAACAAGGCGCAAGCAATACTTGACATATCAAGTAATCAACTGCAACAAGTCGTCGAACACTTGCAACTATTGGAAAGTCAATCTCGCGAAAACGTTACGCATCAGCAGCGCAACGCAGCGGCCATGGAGACGCTGGAGCGCGGGCAACGGAATCGCTTGGTCACATCCGCGACTGTGTCGGCCATTGGACGTGCGGCCAGCATGGTGCAAGCCAATCGCCAATTGGTCGACGCTGCCGTGGCGGCGCCCAACCCCTTTGAAACGGCTCAAGTCCTTCGGCAAACACGTCAACTACTGGATCAACTCGCGGCTCAAATTGTGGGCGATGAACAAGCCCATGCAGAGGCTCGGCGGGCCGTGGCCGGGGCGGCTCAACAACTACAACAAGCCAATCAACTGGTACGACAAAGTCAGTCCGATGGCATCCCGGATAGTCCACAAATCATCCAGACCAGTAGCCGCATTACGGAACTCTCGCGAGAGCTGCAGCAAGTCGAAGATGATTTGGAGACGCCTCATGGCGACTGGCGAGCCGTCGACGCGCAAGCAGCTCGCTTGCAGGCCGAGTTGGCATCATCGACCAAAACGCTGGGTGGTGAACTCTCCGCCGCCAGTCAGGCCTTGGCGGCCTTCCAACAAGCATCCCAGATTGTGTTGCAAGCTGGCCAATGGTCAGGCCCTTGGGGTGTACGAGTGGGCGGTTCGCCTGGCGTACAAGAATTGGAACGAGCCCGACGAGGCCTTCAAAGCGGCAACTACAATATCGTTTTGCAGATCAGCCAACTCGCGTTGCTCGCCGCACAAACAGCCATGCAACAAGCCGAGCGCGAAGTTGCTCGGCGGCGATTGGAAGAGGAGCGACAACGTGAAATGGAACGTCGTGCCCGCGAAGCTGCGACGCGACGCCAATCATCGCCCAGCTTTGGCGGTGGCCCTTTCTCCTCCGGTTCGTCCTCTCGTTCATCCAACTCATCGCGTTCTTCTGGTTCGTCAGGTTCGTCAGGCTCGTCAGGTTCAGGCTTTGGTCGATCGGGCTGGTAACGGCCGGTCCTATTTCAAAAGCTGAATTTTTCCTCACTGCGGCTGGTTAACGACCGTTGGAGCAGTTACATTTCGAGTTAATCCTCCCCAACGGGTCCCCACCGATTTTGCTTGTTTGAAAGTGAAGACCATGCATTGCTTGGCTCGTTTGCTATTGGTCACTCGTTTATTGTTGATCGCTCAGGTTTTATTCGTCCCTCATGTTTTATTGATCGCACTCTGCGCGCTCCCTTTTATCACTGGCTGTGAATCATCAGCCGACCCGAAGAATGCTGGTCAAGCAGGAAAAGTGGATGGCGGCTCCAGCCCGGATGCCTTGCGATTAGCCGTGATTCCTAAAGGTACCAGCCATCAGTTCTGGCGATCGGTCCACGCTGGCGCGGAAGCGGCCGCTAAAGAGATCGGCAACATTGAAATCTTATGGAAGGGGCCAGAAACCGAAGCCGACACGGCGGGCCAAATCAATGTGGTTCGTAACTTTATCACCAATGGTGTGGATGGAATCGTGCTGGCCCCCAACCATTCACAATCGTTGATGGATGTAGTCGCCGAAGCCAATGCTGAGAATGTACCCGTGGTTATCTTTGATAGTGGTTTGGGCGAAGGTCCGAAGATCGTCAGCTACGTTGCGACCGACAATCATCATGGCGGTGTTTTGGCCGCGCAGCGTCTGGCTGAAGCGATGGACCATAAGGGCAAAGTCATTATGCTGCGCTACAAAGCGGGTAGCGAAAGCACAGAACAGCGCGAAGCCGGGTTCTTGGAGGCGATGGCCAAAGAGACCAACATGGAAGTGATCTCGTCCGATCAATATGCGGGCACCAAGACCGAAGAGGCGCTCAACAAGGCTACTCAGTTGCTGAACAAGTATCGTGAAGAGGTCGGTGGTATCTTTGCCGTCTGCGAACCCAACTGCAACGGAGTGCTGGAAGCGCTCAAGCAGACTGGACTAGCCGGCAAAGTCAAGTTCGTGGCTTTCGATCCCAGCGATACGCTCATTCAAGGTTTAAGTGAGAACACTGTATCGGGTATCGTGTTGCAAGACCCGTTTGAAATGGGACGCCAATCGGTAATCGCTTTGGCCAAATCCAAACGGGGCGAAAAAGTGGAAGCGGTGATTTCTACGGGCGAATATGTGGCCACGGCTGAGAACCAGAACCAGCCACCCTTGGATCGTTTATTGCGTCCTGAAAAATTCGGCCAGTAAGCGTACATCGGACTGGGCATGTCGTTTGGAACTCCGCCACCCAAGCAGCCCACGGAACCGGAGTTTAATGTCAGAACCTATGCTGCAAATGTCCGGTATCTCTAAACGCTTTGGAGCAACACAAGCTCTGCAATCGGTATCGCTCGAGGTAAAAGCCGGCGAGGCCTTGGCACTGATCGGTGAAAACGGCGCCGGCAAGAGCACGCTCATGAAGGTGCTCAGCGGTGCGCACCGGCCCGACTCGGGCAGCATGCTTCTCAACGGCCAGCCCTTTCAACCTCAACGACCCGTCGATGCCCGCCGAGCGGGCGTAGCCATGATTTACCAGGAACTGAATCTGGCCCCCGACCTGTCGGTGGAAGACAACATCATGTTGGGCATCGAAGCCAGCCGCCTGGGTTGTGTACGTCGAAGTCAGCAGCGCGAAAAAGTGCGCAGCGCTTTGGCTGTACTAGGACACGACGATTTACCTCCAGAGCGCCGCGTCGGCTCGCTCTCCATCGGTGCTCAGCAAGTGGTCGAAATCGCGCGCGGCTTGGTCTCCGAAGCGAGGGTGATGATCTTCGATGAACCCACCAGTTCACTTTCACGCCATGATGTCGGACGACTGTTTGCGATTCTGGAACGCTTGAAGCAACAAGGCATGGCGATCATCTATATCAGTCACTTCCTGGAAGAAGTACGGCAGGTGGCGAAGAATTATGTCGTCTTGCGCGACGGTCAGACCGCTGGAGCAGGCTCTTTGGACAAGCGATCCGATGATGAACTGGTATCGATGATGATAGGGCGCAGCGTCGACAATTTGTTCCCTAAGGTTCCTCATCAACTTGGGCCCACTGTTCTCAAGGTCGAGAATTTGACTGGTCAAAAGGCGCCTCTCGATACCAGCTTTGAGCTTCGGCGGGGCGAGATCCTGGGTTTGTTTGGATTGATTGGCGCTGGTCGCACGGAGACGCTGCGTTGTTTGCTCGGGCTGGATAACAGTCTTCAGGGGCACGTGACCGTCGGAAACGCTCGTCCGGCTGCGCGACCAAATGCTCGGATGCAAGCCGGGCTGGGCCTGGTCTCCGAAGATCGCAAGAGCGAAGGCCTGGCTCAACCGTTGTCAATTGCCGACAACCTGACGCTCAGCGCACTGGGTCGATACAGTCGCGGTGGTTTATTGCGGTTAGGCGAGCGACGCCGGGCGGTCAGCGACTGGATGACGAGGCTCTCGGTCAAGGCGCGCGATCCGGAACAACAGATCAATCAACTGTCTGGTGGCAATCAACAAAAAGTAGCCATCGCCCGCGTGCTGCATCAGGCGGCCGAGATACTATTGCTGGATGAACCGACCCGTGGCATCGATGTGGGTACCAAGGCCGAAATCTATCGGCTGATGGGAGCATTGGCTAGCCAGGGCAAGAGCATCATCTTTGTAAGTTCTTATTTGCCAGAGTTGCTGGCCGTTTGCGATAGTGTGGGTGTCATGTCGCGTGGCAAGTTGCGTGAAATACGAGCGGCTGACGATTGGACAGAGAATGAAGTTTTATCGGTGGCTATTGCTGCAAACACTGAAGTAGAAGAGGTGGACCAGTGAGTGATAGCTCCGAACCACGTACGACTGAGCATGTTTCTGTCGCTAGCTGGCAAATCTGGTTGGAACGTGTGGGGCCACTGTTAGCACTGATTGTCGTAACACTGGGCTTTGCCCTGGCTGATCAAGTCTGGGGACGCGGCAAGTTCATTGAGTTTCGTAATGTGCGCGTGGTGTTGGTATCGACCGCCCCAGTGGCGGTGGCAGCCTTGGGTATGACTCTGGTGATCATTACAGGCGGCATAGATTTGTCCGCTGGCACCGCCAGCATTTTATGTGCGACGGTGTTGGCTTCATCGTTGAACGCAGGACATCCAGTGGCGGTGGCGATTCTCATGGCCGTTGGCACGGGCAGTCTCTGTGGGGCGCTGAATGGCTTTTTTATTGGAGTGCTACGGATCGCGCCTTTTATTGTGACCTTGGGGTCCATGACCATATTCTTGGGTATTGGCAAACACCTGGCCAGCAGCAGTACCGTCTCGGTCGCTCCTGAATTGGTGCCGCAGTGGCTGAGCAAATTTACATCGACTGCGCCGCCGCACTGGTACGGTTACATACCCAACATCCCTAGTGGTGTTTGGTGCGCGCTGGCTATCTCCGTAGCTGTCGCCATCGTCTTATCGCTCACCGTCTTCGGTCGCCATCTGAAGGCAGTGGGTTCTAACGAGTCGACCGCCAGATTATGTGGCGTGAACGTCTTTGCCACCAAGTTGTCGGTGTATGCCTTGGCTGGTGCCCTGTTTGGAATAGCCGGCATTTACTCGTTCTCGCAGCTGAAGATGGCCAATCCGACGGAAGGTATCGGTAAAGAGTTGCAGTTTATCGCCGCGGTAGTGATTGGCGGTGGCAGTCTGTCGGGTGGTCGTGGCAGTGTCACAGGAACACTCGCGGGCGCAGCCATCATGGGAGTGATGGTCAGCGGTTGTGCGCAGTTGGGAGTATCCAATGCACCGCAAGACATCATGATCGGTGTGATCATCATCGCCGCCGTGACACTTGACCAGCTCAGACACCGCAAGTGACGTTGGATGCACCGCCGAGCGAAGAAATCCCCTCAAGGCGGTCGCTCAATCTTCATTAGCTATTCACGAACAAACTATTTTCAACGCAGATCGCGGCCTTATTCTTAGAGGCGTTGGCTACTACCTCACCCTCGCTCCGCTACGCAGCCTGTTGAAGATTGAGTGAATCGCCGCGCCGCGCTACGCGAGCTATCGGCTTCCATTTGAAGAAGACAAGGCTGCTTGGAAGACTGCATCGTTTCGATAACGCTTCCACGTGCTACTTCCCCATATTGCTACCACGCAATCCTTCCACGTACTGCGAGCCAACAAGTACCTATCTGATCAAAAGAAAAGGCAGACATACATGCGAAAGTCCCGTGCTCATGGTTTCACTTTAGTTGAACTGCTGGTCGTCATCGCGATTATTGGAATTCTAGTGGGCTTGTTGTTGCCGGCTGTGCAAGCCGCTCGCGAAGCAGCGCGTCGCATGCAATGTCAAAGCCAGATTCGGCAGTTGGGGATCGCGCTACACAACTATCATTCGGCGATGGGTAAGTTTCCTTATGGTCGTGGTGGAACTGGACATCCCGATGGCGGTACGCTACGGCCACTGGCAGACAACGTCAATCGCGCTAGTGGCTACATAGGCTTACTACCGTACTTTGAACAAACCGCGCTCTTCAACCAAATCTCATCCACACAAACGTTTGGTAGCGTTACGGACATGCCCTTCGGGCCGCGACCGGGAACTGGCAACACCGGTTACTTGCCGTTTATGCAAAAGATCTCGGTACTAGCTTGTCCGTCGTCCCAAGATATCACCACGACACCTTTGGGTGGTCGCACCAACTATGCATTCAGCTGGGGCGACAACAGTCGAAGAATTACAGGTTCGGAAACGGTTAGTGCGCGGCAGGCGGTTCGAGCTGATATGCGGGGCATGTTTGGCTTTCAAACGTGCCGTGCTTTTCAAGCGATACTCGATGGAACCAGCAACACGATCGCTATGGCTGAGATCGCCACCAGCGATGACCCCAATTCGATTCGCGGTGGTGTAGCCCTGGCGCGCGGCGTTGGTCCAGCCTACAACTCGCCGATATTGTGCATGTTGGAAGGCAACAAGGCCACTGGAAAATTGACAGCTGGGACCAACCGTAATTTTCGTGGCAACGGCTGGGCCAACGGTGTCACCTCCTTCACGGGTGTGAGCATGATTCTGCCGCCAAACGCCCCACATTGTTTGCAGAGTGGTAATGACCAGTCGGATGGCCAAGCGCCGGCCAGCAGTTGGCACGTGGGTGGCGTAATGGCGATGATGGGGGATGGTTCTGTGCGCTTTATCAGCGAAACGATCGACACGGGTGATTTATCAGTTGGCGACGTGCGAAGTGGCCCAAGTCCATATGGCGTGTGGGGGGCTTTGGGATCGATCAGCGGATCTGAAGTCATTGCCGACTTCTAAGTTTTTCAAAGTGAACATGACTTTGATCGACAACGTTTGTACTGCATCACTTTTAATGCTTCCGAATTGAAATTGGAGTTCCATGTTGTCCGGAACAAATTATCTGGTCGTGAGATTCTCTCTGCTATTGCTGACCATCGCCATGCTGGGTTGCGAAGCATCGGATGGCCGACCTAAACCGGTGGCCGTTTCCGGAACTGTGCTGGTCAACAATCAACCCTCGGAGAAGGTGCGCGTGGTCTTTGCCCCACAAGATCATTCGTTTGCGGCCGCGGGCATCACCGATGCACAAGGCAAGTTCTCTCTGCAAACCTTTGAGTCTAACGATGGCGCGGTACCAGGCAAATTTCGCGTCGCTGTCTCGAAGTTCGATGTGATCGAGAAAGCGGGCGGGGCGGTCGACGAGAAACATTATCTGTCTTCCAAGTACATGAACCCATCGACCAGCGGAATTGAGTTCGAGGTCAAAAAAACCGGCAAGAACGAAGTTACAATCGAAGTCAGCCAGCCCTAACGAACTATTCCAAAACGATGCCAATTTCTCAAGGACTCGACATGCTCCCTATCGTACGTGGCCTGTGGCCATTATTTGGTTCGATTGCTGCGATCGCTTTACTGAGCTTGCCACCAGCACTGAAGGCTGAAGATAAGCTTTCCGCTGCCCCTGCGGATAGTTTCAGCGTTGTTTTGATTCCAGATACCCAGGCGTATCTCGGGGCAGGTACCAAAGGTGATTCCAAGTCGACCGCACCCGTTACCAATCCGATCTTTGATGCACATGTCAGTTGGATTGCGGCAAATCTCGAACGTCAACAGATCGCCTTTGTCAGCCATGTGGGTGACATCGTCGATATCGACGAACCTCGTCAATGGAAGGTAGCCCAAGAGTGCATGAACAAACTTCATGGTCGCGTGCCCTATGGCATTTCCGTTGGCAACCACGACATGACATCCAAGGGTGATTCGCGTTTGTTTCAAGAATACTTTCCGGCTTCGAGATTCCGCGAGTTCACTTGGTACGGTGGCTGTTTCGCGGGTTCGAAAGCTGTGGTGACGACAGGTCCGGCCGTTTCAGGAAATAACGCTAACAGTTTCCAACTGTTTACGGCTGGAAAGATCGATTGGTTGTTTCTGCACTTGGAGTGCAACGCGCCGGATGATGTGCTCCAGTGGGCTCAACAGGCCATTGATCAGTATCCCGATCGCAAAATCTTGATCACCAGTCACATGGGCTGGGGCCCTGAAAAGAAGCCGGCCAACAACGACGAGTTTATCAGTGGCCAGAAAGGGCGCATGCAGTGGATAAAGATCCACGGTGCTCGAGGCAATACGCCTCAGCAGATGTGGGACAAATTTTATAGCCAACAGAAGAACTTGATCGCTGTATTCACTGGGGATCAAAGCCGAACGCAGGCGATCCATGCGAGCACACCGGGTGTCCATGGCAATGTAATCCACGAATTGCTGCAGGACTACGGAAGTGGCTGGCTACGCATGTATCGATTCTTTCCAGATCAGAATCGAATTCAAGCCATCACGTTTCAGCCTAAAACGGAACAACTTTGCCAAGGCACTACACTTGTCCCCAAGATTGACATGCATCAGTTTGAACTACAGGCGGATTTTAAAGTGCAGCGGTGACCACTTTGGCCTGCGGTGCCGCGAGTCATCGCTTAGGCTGTCGACACATCCGATTCGACCTGCTGATGATGTAGTCACCCAAGCCGATCCTCGCTGCTCAACACTAGCGATTGTGCTAAAATTAGAATCGACGTTTGCCGCTGTGCTCTGCTGAACTCAGGGTTGCCAGCGTACAAACGGGCTAGTACAACCCCGGCGGCAACTCTGGTACCGTTCGACTAAACTAATATCAAACTGGTGGCCGCGCTCCAAAATTGGCTCCATGCATGAGTTGCCCCAATGACAAAACAACCTCTATCGAGTTTAGATGAATGGGAAGACGACCTCCTGCGTCGTTATCCCGCCCAGGGGAATCAGCCGGTGGATACATTGGCGGCGGATACACTGGCGGTTAACACGGAGCGTTTTCGCAACTACGACGCGGAAGCGCGACCTGGCGTGAAGGAGTTTTATCGCCTGAATCACCAATACCAAACGCTTGCATTCGTTCGTCAGAAACGCCAACAGTATTTGACGTTGGACAAACGGCAGATGGGTATTTGGGAAGCGATGGAATACCTCAATACACTGATTGACGATAGCGACCCAGACATCGACTTACCACAGATCGAGCACTTGCTGCAGACTGCTGAAGCGATTCGACACGCCAACCGCCCACGTTGGTATATACTGGCTGGCCTGATCCACGACTTAGGGAAGATCTTGTGCCTGTGGGACGAACCTCAATGGGCTGTGGTTGGAGATACGTTCCCAGTTGGCTGCCGCTATTCGGAAAAAATCGTGTTCTACGATGCCTTTCGAGCCAATCCCGACTTCAACGATCCCCAGCTCCAAACCGAAGCGGGCATCTATGAATCAGGCTGCGGCTTGGATCAAGTACTCATGTCATGGGGACACGACGAGTATCTGTATCATGTGGTCAAGGACTACATGCCGCCACCGGCGCTGTACATGATTCGCTATCATTCTTGTTACCCCATTCACCGCGAGCAGGCCTACCAGCAATTGATGAACGATCGCGATCGCGAAATGTTTGTCTGGGTGAACGACTTCAACCAATACGACCTCTACACCAAACGCGACCAACGCATGGACGTAACTGCCTTGCGTCCCTTCTATGAAGATTTGATCTCCGAATTTTTCCCTGAGAAGATTCGCTGGTAGGGATGGCTAAAAGGGGTCAGGTCTCTTTTCCTGTTTGGCAAGCATTACTCAGGGAATCAGCTGGCGGAACTTCAAGCTGAAGTGCCGAGCAGCTTGCGCGCGGCCTTAGGTAGGAAGAAGCGCTGCCACGTTGTCGGCCTCGTGCGGCGCCGACTCGCCGCGCCGGCGACTAGGCTGGACATTTGGCCGAACTTCGCGCGAGAATACGCCCGGGGATATACGCCCGGGGACACAGACATACGTCCGGGGACACAGACCATAGTGGATGCGGCCGGAGCCGATGCTGCCTACGCCAACGGCGTTACATTCCATAGCCCAGGGTTGCGGCGAAGCTGCGCACCCTGGGTATCGGTTCGACCACGTTTTCCCCATCGGGTTGGACCTCGGGCAAGAATACTCCGGGGACACAGGCAATGGGCATCTGTGCTAGCTTGAGGCGCGCCGGGGACACAGACATTGTTCATTGATGCTAGCAAAGGAAATTTGCGTGTGTCCCCAGACGCTTCCCCGTTTATGATGCTAGCAAATCGCCACGGGTTCAATGAAATGCAGACGGCGCTGGGGATTTTCGACCTGCAAGCCTGCAGCGACACGTGAAATGCCTGTCGCGCTAGAAAGAAGGCCATGCAGCCGAGTTGCACCATGGGCGATGCGAACGAGCTGTGGCAGAAAGATGGGCGGCGGCCCCCGAGAGATGTGCGCAGTCCCGCACTCAAGGCAGGAGAGGTTGCCCAGAGCCAAGTCTATAAGTTAACAGCTAGACAGCCATGCGCGCGGATCGAAGCGGACGGAGTACGTCGACTGCCCAGTACGCTTGCCTACGCACATAGTGTTCAGTGCCACGGCACGTCAAGCTCAAGTGCTGAGCAGCTCGCGCGTGGCCTTGGGCAGGTAGAACCGTTGGCCACGCTGGCGACCTCGTTCGGAGTCGACACGCTGCGGTCGGCCGGCGACCAGACTGAACAGCTGGCCGAACTGCGTGACCATCTGATACCAAACATCTGGCCGTAGGCCTAGTCGCTCAAGCACCGCTGGCCGCTCTTCCAGCACCTCGCCACGTCGCTCGGCCTCCGTCCGCCGTACCGTCCAGTTCAGCAGCTCAGCGTACGTCTCCGT